>CAZAFS010000202.1:0-5952 GCA_964484165.1 uncultured Opitutaceae bacterium
CCGGGGCGGCCCTTTCGCGGGGGGGGGGGGGGGGGGGGGGTGGGTGGGGGGGGGGGGGGGGTGGGTCGGCGATCCGCGGTTGTAGGGCGGGGTCGCCCGACCCCGCCGAAACCGACGTCTTGGCGGGGTCAGCGACCCCGCCCTACAATTTCGGATGTCGTAGGGGCGCAGACTTGCTGCGCCCATATTTGATTCCCGACCGCGAAGGGCGCAGCAAGACTGCGCCCCTACACTTTCAGCTCACGCCGGCGTGCCCGGCGCGTGGTACGGCAGCTCCATGCTGACGGCGCGGCGGTAGCCGATCACGGACAGATCTAGGTCGGGGTGCACGTCGACGATCGCGTAGGCGTTGTTCTCCGCGCCCGAACCTTCGACCATCCCCTTGAGCGTGTAGTAGTGGATGCCGTTGATGAAGCTGTATGCTCCCTTGTGATCGTGGCCCTGGAACACGGCCAGCACCTTGCCGGAGTCCTCGAGGATCTGCCGCACCTCGGCGCGGTTGACGACCTGCACGTCGCCGTCGCCGTCGAGCCGCTGATGGCCGAGGACGACGACCGGCTCCGCGGTGGCGGTCAGTTCAAAGCGCAGCCAATCCAGCTCCGGCGGCGGAAGGTGGATATCCCGCCAGTCATAATTGCCGTGATCGTAGCTGCGCCCATCGTGCAGAAACTCGTCGTCAGTGACGAGGAACCGGACGCCGGCGCAACTGAAGGCGTAGTAGCTCCGGTCGGGGGCGACGCCGGTGTTGGCGAGGTGGGCCAGCACCTGGGCCTTGGAGAGGTTGTCGAGGTCGTGGTTGCCCAGCACGTGGTAGATCGCCCCGTCGAAGCGCTGGAGCTCGCGCTCGATGGCGTCGAGGTTGGCCAGCGTGCGCGCCTCCGGTTCATCAGGGGCCGTATCCTTGAGCATGTCGCCAAGGTCCGCCAAGAACCGGACGTGCTCCGAGCGGAACCGCTCGACCGCCTCACGCGCCTTGGCCAGCGATTCGCGGAAGTAGCGGGTCTCCTTGGGCGGGGCGTCGCCGTAGTGCGCGTCAGTGATCAATCCAAAACGAAAGCCGGAGATGAGGCGCGGCCGCTGCGGCCCGAGGCTCCGGCAGCCGGTGAGCATCAGGCCAAGCGCCGAGGCGAGCGAGACCCGCAGGAAATCCCGGCGGCCGAGCCGCCCGCCCGGCGGGGCGGGGCGAAGCGTGCGGACATCTTCCGGAATCGTGGGCATGCGCGACGCGGCTGAGCCCGATACTGTCCTCAAATGTGGTCGTACGGCAAGCCGCCAACCGCGCGACTGTCAAGGCCGGCCGTTGTAGGGCGGGGTCGGCGGATGCCGCCATGGATCCCGTAGGGGTGCAGTCTTGCTGCACCCTTTTTGAATTGATGGGCGCAGCAAGTCTGCGCCCCTACACTTCGGGGCCGGGCCGGCCCTGCAGCGCAGCATTGCGCGGGGCGCGCGCGCCTACATGCTGGGACGGCTTGGCTGAGAAACCGATCACTGTCGCGTATTTCTTCACGACCTTCCCGAAGGCATCCGAGGCGTTCCTGCAGCGCGATGTCGCGGCGATGCAGGCGCGCGGGGTCCGGCTGCAGCTGTATTCGCTGTGGGGCGGCGGCGGGGAGTTTCGCGGGCTCACGGTCCACGCCCTCCCGCGCTGGTGGTTTTTCGTGGCACTGCTCTGGTGGATTCCGTACGAGTCGGCGCGGTATCCCGCCATGTTGGGCGAGCTGATCGGCAACACGCTGCGGCGACGGGCGCCGTCGGCGCTGAATTTCTGGGAAAACATGCTCGGCGCGGGTTTCGTCGCGTGCTTCATCCACCGTATCCGCCGCGATCCGCCGGATCTCGTGCACGCGGCCTGGGCCGGCGCGCCGGCCACGGCGGCCTGGCTCGTCTGGCGGCTGACCGGCATTCCCTACGGCACCGGGGCGCACGCCTACGACCTCTACGAGCACGGCGGCGACTGGTGGCTGAGGGAAAAGGCGGCCCTGGCGCGCTTCGTGCAGACCTCGACCGAAATGGGCCGCCGCACGCTGCTCGAGCGCGGCGCCGCGCCGGACAACGTGTTCCTCATCCGCCGCGGTCTCGAAGCGTTCCCGCCGGTGAAGCCGCTGCGCGCGCCCCGGCGGCCATTGCGGCTGGTGTGCGTGGCGCGGCTGGTGGCCAAGAAGGGCCTGCACCACCAGCTCGACATTTATGCGGCCCTGCGCGAGGCGGGGCTGGAGTTCGAAGCCCGCATCGTCGGCGGCGGCGGCCTGCGCGCGGAGCTGGAGGGCCGCGCGGCGGCGCGCGGGCTCGCGGCGCAGGTGACGTTCACGGGGCCGGTGCCGCCCGCCGGCGTGGACGAACAACTGCGCTGGGCCGACGTGCTGCTGCATACCGGCGTGGTGGCGCCGACCGGCGACCGCGACGGCCTGCCCAACGCGATTCCCGAGGCGATGGCTGCCGGTGTGCTGGTCGTGACTTCGGCCACCGCGGCGACGACCGAGGCCGTGCGACATGAGGTCAGCGGCCTCGTCGCGGACGTGGAGCGCCCCGGGGAGTGGGTGGCGGCGCTGCGGCGGCTGGCGGAGGACGACGCCCTGGCGGAGCGCCTGCGCGGCGCGGCGCGGCGCTGGGCGGAGGAAAATTATGACGCGCACCGGAACGCGGCGCGGCTGCATGCGTGCTTCGTGCAGGCGCTGGCCGAAAAGGACCGCTGGAGTCCGCCGCCCTCAGTGATCGGAGCAGGAGCCGGCCGATGATCTACTTTGATGTCACCAAGACCAGCGCGGCGCGGCACCAGTCGGGTCTGATGCGGCTGAACGGGCGCCTGCGCGAGGAACTCGGCGCGGCGGTCCGGCCGGTGAGCTGGGACGGCCGCGCGCAGGGGTGGCGCGACGCCGCCACCCGGCGGCCGGTGCCATTCGCCGCGTCCGATTGGCTTCTCACCGTCGAGCAGTTCTGCGAACCGGAGCGGCCGGGCTTCTGGCGGTTTCTCCGCGAACGGCCCTGCCGGCTGGCGGCGGTGTTCTGCGACGCCATTCCCCTGCAGCACCCGCAGATCGTGTGGCCGCAGAGCGTGGCGCGGTATCCCGAATACCTGAAGATGCTCGCGGCCTTCGACCGGGTGTGGGCGATTTCGGAGGCGAGCCGCGAGGACCTGACGGGCTTCTGGCGCTGGCAGCAGGCGGAGGTCCGCGCCGGCGTGGAGGTGCTGGCGCTCGGCGCCGACTTCAACCGCAAGCCGCGCGCCGAACCCTCGACTCTCGTCCCTCCACCTTCGACCCTGCTCTGCGTCGGCATCCTCGAGCCGCGCAAGAACCAGATGTTCCTGCTCGACGTCTGCGAGGCGCTCTGGCGCGAGGGGGTGAGTTTCGAGCTGCAGCTCGTCGGCCGGGTGAATCCGCATTTCGGCCGGCCGCTGGCGCGCCGGCTGCAGGCGCTGCGCCGGAGCGAGCCGCGGGTGCATCATCACACCGCGGTGCCCGATGCGCTGCTGGAGCGGCAGTACGCGGCGGCGCGGGCCACGGCGGCGCCGACCATCGCCGAGGGCTACGGCCTGCCCGTGCTCGAGTCGCTGTGGCACGGCCGGCCGTGCGTGTGCAGCGATCTGCCGGTGCTGCGCGAGATCGCCGCCGGCGGCGGCTGCGTGATGGCGGCGACGAACGACCTCGCCGCGTGGACGGCCGCGCTGCGCACGGTGCTCACCGATGACGGCGATTGGCGGCGGCTGGCGGCCGAGGCGGCCACGCGGCCGTTGCCGGCGTGGGCCGACACCGCCCGGACGCTGCTGGCGGGGCTGGCCTGAGGCAGTGTCAGGCATTTGTAGGAGCCTGCTTGCAGGCGATGGTCGACGTCGCCTTCGGGCAGATTCCGAACCGCAGAAGAGGGGATCGCTTGCGAGCAAGCTCCTACAACGGCGGACGGTTCAGTCGGCGACCGGCACGGCGGCGGCCAGAATTGCGCGGGGCCGCCACGCCATGACGGCGGCGGCAAAGACCAGGATGCCAAGAACGCCGAAGGCCGACTCGGTCAGCAGCATGCCTTCCGGGCCGAGGTGCGTCTCCGCCGCCGCCAGCACGAGGCCCATGTACCAGATGGGAAAATTGGAGAGCGAGGCGTAGCCGTTGTACTTGGTGGCCGCGTTGCCGGCGCCGATGGTGTCGAGCACGAAGCCGCAGAACGCGGCGTAGCAGAGGCCGGTGGCCAGAGCGTAGGCGAGGCAGTAGGTCACGTAGACGAACGACGTCGCGGGCGACACCGCCATGGCCGCCGTGGTCGCCGCCATCAATCCGCCGAACAGCGCGTAGGCGGTGCGCGCGCCGAGATGGCGGCAGGCATAGCCGCCGAGGAGGCAGCCGGCCATGGAAATGATCCCGGTGAGGAATCCCTGCACCAATTCAACCTCGCCGGCGCCGGCGCCCCAGTGGGCGGCGACCGCGGCCTGGGTGAGGACGCCGGCCGCCGCGCCCGTGCCCACCGGCACGAAGCACAGCACCGCGCTCAGCACGCCGTCGCGCGAGCGGACGACCTGCCAGAGGTCCGCCGCCACGTTGCGGATGGCGCGGGCCAGCGTCGCGCCGCGCGACTCGGCCGGCACGTCGGGCAGCAGCGGCAGGACCGCGGCACAGGCCAGGGTCAGCGCCGCGATCACGAGCCCGGCCTGCCAGCCCCGCGGCAGGTTGATCAGCAGCCACAGGCCCACGCCGCCGCCGATGCCGGTGCCGCCGAGGTTGCCGGCCTGGAACCAGCCGCTGACGCGGCCGCGGTCGGCCGGGGGCGTGAGGTGCGCGACCAGGGCCTCCACGGCGAAGCCGAGAAAGGTGGCGGCGGTGGACGTGACCAGGATCACGCCCAGCATCAGGCGGAAGGTGTGCGGCCCGAGCGGCACGGCGGCCATGGCGAACATGCCGGCGGCGCAGAGCGCGGCGGAAAGGAGGTACCAGCGCTTGCGCGAGAGGGTGGTGTCGGCGAGCGGCGCCCAGAAGAACTTCCAGACGTTGGGCAGCATGCCGGCGGCGATGAGCTCCGCGCCCTGCTGCACGCTGAGGCCGTTGCGGGTGGCGAGAAAGGCGAGCGCCACACTGACGAAGCCGAAGCTCGCCCCGAAGGGCACGATCAGCACCAGATAGAGAAACGGGTGCGGCGGGCGGCGCATCTCGTCCGGTGATCCGGGGTAGGCGGGTGGCAGGGGGCGGCCGCGACCGGCGCCTACAGCTTCTTCACCGCGTAGGCGAGGGCGTCCGCGATCTTGGCCAGGTCTTCTTCGCTGTGCATGGCCGACACGGCGGTGCGCACCAGATCCTTGCCGGGCGGCACGGCGGGCGTGATGGACATGACGGTGAACACGCCCTTTTCGAGCAGGGCCTGCCAGAAGCGGTAGACGAGCTCCTTGGATCCCAGCACGATCGGCACGGCGGGCGTCTCGCTCTCCCAGGTGTCGAGCCCGAGGCCCTTGAGGATCGCGCGGTAGCGGCGCGTGTTGCGCCACAGCTGTTCGAGATGCTGCGGCTCGCTCTGCATGACATCGAGCGCGGCCGAGGCGCAGGCGGTCTGGCTCGGGCTGATGGCAGCGCTGAAGATGGTCTGCTTGGACTGCGTGCGCAGATACTCGATGAGCTCGCGCGAGCCGGCCACGAAGCCGCCGGTGCTGGCGAGCGATTTCGACAGGCTGCCGCAGATGAGGTCGACCTTGTCGTTGAGGTGAAAGTGGTCGACCGTGCCCCGGCCCTGCCGGCCGAGCACGCCGAAGCCGTGGGCGTCGTCGAGCACGAGGAAACAGCCGTGCTCATCGGCGATCTGGGCGATCTCGGGCAGCCGGACGATGTGGCCCTCCATCGAGTAGACGCCCTCCACGATGATCAGCTTGGGGACGTTGTGGTGGATGGTCTTGATCAACTGGCGCAGATCCTCGGGGTTGTTGTGCGAGAAGCGCTCCACCGAGGCCATCGAGAGGCGGATGCCGTCCCAGATGCAGGA
>CAZAFS010000203.1:0-5949 GCA_964484165.1 uncultured Opitutaceae bacterium
ATCAGCATCTTCGTTTCGGACTACCAAGGCCGGAAGAAGTACAAGCACTGAACGGCGGCGGCCGAATATACGTTCAACACCCCGTTGGCGCCGGCGGGATAGGCCGGTATCCTTGGGCCGACGCGGCAAAGGCCACGCCGGGCGAACCAACCGAACCTGAAAAACCGCAACCCCCACATCGGCGAAACCTGACGAGGAAGCACCATGCCCCAAGGCGACAAATCCAGTTACACCGGCAAACAGAAACGCCAGGCGGAGCACATCGAGCAGAGCTACGAGAAAAGGGGCCTCGGCGGGAAGGCCGCGGAAAGGCGGGCTTGGGCCACCGTCAACCAGCTCACGGGTGGGGGCAAAAAGAGCGGCTCCGGCCGAAAGAAGGGTTGACGTGAAACCGCCGCCGCCCATCCAACCGATTTCGGAGCGATTCCCCGCCTTGGAGGAACAGGAAGTCGCGTTCACCTTTTGCGCGCCGGAGGCCAGGGTGGTGCAGGTGGCCGGCACCTTCAACGGCTGGCGGCCGGAGGCCAACCCGCTGGAGCACATCGGATCCGGCGAATGGACCGCCCGGTTGATGCTCAAGTCGGGCCAGTATGAGTACCGTTTCGTCGTCGACGGCGTCTGGGCCGACGATCCGCGGGCCGCACAAAGCTCGGCCAGCCCTTATGGTGGACTCAATTCAGTGCTCAAGGTCGCCTTGGACGACCGGACGGATCTCTTGTAATCAAGGCGTCCGCGTTGGGCGGCGAAAGCTGACCGCGGGGACGAACTCTCCCCGACAACGACCGTTTTTCCGCCCGCCTGGCGGGTGGCAGCGGGTGGAATTCATCCCGCGTCACGAAGTGCGCTTTTCCGGCGGCGGACCCAGCCAAGACGGACTCATGCAGACGAATGTAGGGCTACCGCTTGTCGGCAGGCCGTTTTTCGAGCGAAGCGGCCCGGCGACCCAGCCTTCGCCAAAGGCTACGGCGGGCAGGCTGAGCGCCGGCCCTACAGGCACCATTCGGTGCGAATCGCTTCATGAGCAAATCGAGGTTCAACTGCATCGTTCCGGCTGCTATGAAGCCGGCCGGCCGCCCGGGGGCGGCGCCGACGCCCCCGCGCCTCGAGCAGATGACGCGCCGGACCCGCTTACGGCGCGACGGTGTATTCGCCCTGCAGGTCGCTGTCCGCGGAGGAGTGGCCGACGAAGACGGTGAACTTTCCCGGCTCCTGCTTCCACGCGTGGCTCTGGACGTCCCAGAACGACATGGCGCGCGCGTCGAGCGGCAGCGTCACGTGGCGGGTTTCGCCGGGTTTGAGCTCCACGCGCGCGAAGCCTTTCAACTCCCGGGCCGGCCGTGGCACGCTGGCCGTCGGGTTGCCGAGATAGAGCTGCGGCACGGCGGCGCCGGCGCGCGAGCCGGTGTTGGTCACGTCGAACGACACGGTCACGGACTCGCCGGCTTTCGGGGCGGCGGGCGTGACGGCCAGGTGGCCGAACGCGAACGTCGTGTAGCTCAACCCGTAGCCGAAGGGATAGAGCGGCTTGACGCCGTTGTGCTCGTAGCCGCGATAGCCGACAAAAACGCCTTCCTTGTAGTCCACGGTGTTGTCGGGCGCGTTGACGTAATAGCTGTCGTGCACCGGATTGTCGGCCCAGCGGCGCTCGAAACTGATGGGCAGGTGGCCGGAGGGATTGACGTCGCCAAACAGCACGCGGGGCAGCGCGCGTCCGCCCTCCTGGCCGGCGTACCAGCCGTGCAGGAACGCGGGCACGCGGTCGATCCACGGCGTCACGTCGGCGGCCCCGCCGGCCGTGAGCACGACAATCGTCCTGGGATTGGCGGCGCTGATGGTCTCGATGAGCTTGTCCTGCCCCGCCCCCAGCGCAAACGACCGGTCGGAGCCCTCGGATTCCGTGGCCGGATGGTAGCCGACGCAGACCACGGCGGCGTCGGCCAGCGCCGCGATCTTTTTCGCCCCGGGCGTGACGATGTCGTCGGCCGCGATCACGCCGAGCCCGAACATCGGCTGGCGCCAGGCGTCGGCGAACGCGACCTCGAATCTCACGGCGTAAGCCCGGCCCGCCTCCAGGGGCAATGCCAGCCAGCCCGGCATCCGGCCCTCCTGCGGGGTGTCCTCCTGCACCAGTTGGCCGCCGACGAAAAGCTTGGAGGCGTCTCCCCCGGAGCAGTGGATCAGCCAGTAATAGGTTCCGGTCCTGGCGGGCGTGTAGTAGCCGGTCCAGCGGGCCGACAAACGCGGGACGAACCGGGAGCGGGGGTTCTCACCCGACCAGTGGAAAAGGAGGTGAAGATCGGTGCCCACCTGCGCCGTGCCGGAGAAGTCGGCGCTGGGGTAGTATTCCCCGCGCAGGCCCGGTTGGTGACCGCTCTCGTCTTGGGAGAAATTGGTGTCCCCGAGGATGTCCTCCTCGGAGACAAGGCCGGGATCGTACAGCACCTTGGCGCGGCCGCGGAGATAATGGCTCAGGCCCTCGAGGGTGCTGACGGCGGTGAACGGCTGCACGCCCGCGCTGCCGCCGGCCACCGGCACGGACGGATGCGCATTGGGACCGATCACGGCGATCGTCTTGGTGGCCGCCGGGTCGAGCGGGAGCAAGCCGCCCTCGTTCTTGAGCAGGACGAGGCTTTCCTCCGCGCCCTGCAGCGCGACCGCGCGGTCGTCCTCATTGTACCGCGGGATGCCCGGCTCCTGCTGCTCGCGATCGAGGAAGCCGAATACGACCGCGGTGCGCACGATGCGGCGCACCTTGTCGTCGATGGTGGCCTGGGTCACCTGGCCCGCTTGCAGCGCCGGAAGCAGGGTCGCGCGATTCATGAATTCGCCGCTGGGCATCTCCAGGTCGAGGCCGCCGTTCGCGGCCGCGACGCCATCGTACGTCGCCCCCCAGTCGGACATGATGATGCCCTGGAACCCCCAGTCCTTCTTCACGACGTCGGTGTTGAGCCGCCCGTGCTGCGTCAGGTGCTGGCCGTCCACCCGGTTGTACGAATCCATGATCGCCCCGACCCGGGCCTCCTTCACCGCGGCTTCGAAGATCGGCAGGTAGATCTCCCGCTCGGTGCGCTCGTCGATCCGGTCGTTGACGTGGTGCCGGTCGAACTCGGAGTTGTTGCCCATGAAATGCTTGATCGTGGCGCTCACGCCCTGGCTCTGGACCCCCTCGATGTAGCCGACCGCAATGCGCGCCCCGAGGAAGGGATCCTCGCCGAAGTATTCAAAGTTCCGGCCATTCTGGGGCGCGCGGTAGAGGTTCACCCCGGGCCCGAGCAGAAAATGGACCCCCTTGGCGCGGGCGTCGCGGCCGATGCTTTCCCCGATCCGTTTCGCCATGGCGGGGTCCCACGTCGCCGCCAGACCGATGCCGGCGGGGTAGGCGGTGGAAAACCCGAAATTGCGAACGCCCATCGGGCCGTCGGCCATCGTGAGCCGGGACCAGCCGATCGCGGGATAGCCGCGGATGAAAAAGTCGTCCTCGCCTCCGAGCAGGTCGATTTTCTGTTCGAGGGTCATCCTGCCCACGAGGGCGTCGACGCGGGCTTCGATCGTGACGGAGTCGGGTGCCGGGCTCTGGGCGCGCGCGGCGGGGGTCGCGGCCACCAGCAGACTCAGGACACAGGGGCAGAGGAGGCTTTTCATTTTTCTTGGAGCGGGGTTTCCGGGCGCTGCGCCAGTTCAACGCCGCCCCGGCGGGTGCATCAAACAATTAATCCGGGGCCGGCGGGCGGTCGGGCGGCGTGGCGACCTCGCCGGCCGGCGCCGCTCAGTCGCCGAAGAGACGGACGGGATGGCCCGAGATCAGCGCGAACGCGGCGATCACCGTCCAGCCGACAAACATCAACAACACGGGCCAGGCGACGAGCATCGCCCCCAGCGCGACCCAGCCGCGCAGATCCCACCGGCGGGCGCGCGCCAGGCCGAGTTGCCACACGGAATAAATGAGCGCGGCGTCCGCCGCCACCAGCGCCGCCCGCAAGACGCCCACGGTCCAGTGGTCCCCCAGATGGAGCACCGCGGTCAAATTGGCGGCGCCCAGAAACCCGACCACCGCGCCCAGGAGCCCGAAGGTGCCGCGACGCAGGGCGATGTGGCGCTGGTCCGGGGGCGGAAGGATGGGGCTTTCGGACACCAGCGGTGAGCCTGCCCGCCGGCCGTTCGCGTCACAAGCGTGTTCCGGGCGGGATTAGGAAAGCCACCCGCGCGGCGTCGACATGAGAGGGCGGCGATTTCCGCCAGCAGGAAGGCTTCGCTGATCACGTGCCCTGAATCAGCCACCCCCCATGGAGTGCTTTTAGGCCGTGCGGTTTGCCCTCGGTGATGCCAGAACGGATTCTGTCTCAACCCCCACCAGGAGCAGCCATGAGCCATGAGCATTTTATCCGAGGAGCCCGATGCAGAGTCCTCCTCTTCGCCCTGGTAAGTTCGTTGATGCTTGTCGGAGGGTGCGCCACCGTCCCACCTTACGCGGCTGGTCCGAGGTGGGAGAATTGGGCCACGCCGGTGGCCGCACATCCGGGACTGCCGAATCTTTATCGCGTCAACTCCTTCCTCTATCGCTCCGCGCAGCCGACGACCGAGGGATTCGTGTTTCTGGGCACCCAGCCGAGCCTCGCGAATGGGGACCGCCCGATCAAGACCGTGATCTCACTCCGAGCTTTTCACGACGACGCTCCCCTGATTTCAACCCCGGCGGGATTGCGGCTGGAGCAGATACGGTTCCACACGTGGCACCCGGAGGATGAGGATGTGGTCCAGTTCCTGCGCATGGTAACCACGCCCGCGTTGCAGCCCGTGCTCGTGCATTGTGAGCACGGCTCGGATCGCACCGGGACCATGGTGGCGGTCTATCGGATCGTCGTCGAAGGCTGGACCAAGGCGCAGGCCATCGACGAAATGCTGCACGGGGACTATGGCTTCCACTCGTTTTGGCAGTACCTGCTGCCGCGCTACATCGAAAAACTGAACATCGACGCCATCAAAGCGGAGGTCGCGAAACAAGGGCCCTGGCAATAGCTACCGAACCCTTCGTGACGGCCAGCCTTCGGCTTGGCTGTCGCCTGATCGGCACGGGTTCAGCCGGTTGAGGCCGGTCCCTGCGCGTGGCGCCCGGGCTTGGGAGTTGCAGCGCGCTTCGTGCGGCGGCTAAACGTTTGGGTGGTGCAAAGAAAACGGGGTGAACGCTTCGTCGTCGTGCTGTCGGATGGGATGGATCCAATGGAAACCCAGGTTGGACCTTTTGCGGAAGAGTTGGAGTCCGAGCGGCTGTATCTGCGGCCCTTCCGGGTGGCGGATGCCGCCTGGTACGGCAAGATGGCGAAGCGCAATCACGCACATCTCGCCCGTTTCGAGTCGGGCAACGCCGCGTTCGTGATCGGCAGCGAGAGCGACGCCGTGGCGGTGCCCCGTTCGTTCGAGGAGCACTGGCGGAAGCGGACGGCTTTCTTCTTGGGAGCGTTTCTGAAGGGATCGGACACGTTCGTGGCCCAGATCTTTGTGGGCGTGGCCAATGCGGCGCTGCCGGGATTCACGCTGGGTTCTTTTGCGGACTGCGGGCAGGAAGGGAAGGGCTACGTGACCGAGGCGACGCAGGCGGTGCTGCGTTTTCTTTTTGACGGGATGCAGGCGCGCCGGGTGACGCTATGGTGCGACGACACGAACGTTCGCTGCGTCAAGGTGGCGGAGCGCTGCGGCTTCCGGCGGGACGGACATCTCCGGCAGGACAAGCGCCACCCAGATGGCACCCTGGGCGGCTCGTTCTGCTACGGCCTGTTGCGGGAGGACGTCAATGCGCCCGCCCAGTTGCCCACGTCCGCGCCTCCCGCCGGGCCATTGCCACGCGGCTCCTGATCCGCGGATCATGATTGGATCGTATTGTAGACATTGTGCCGGGAGGTAATGCCCCATGTTTTTTCGGCCGCCCTTCGACTAATGTTTGGGGTAACGAAA
>CAZAFS010000204.1:0-5921 GCA_964484165.1 uncultured Opitutaceae bacterium
CATCAGGCCGGCGGTGAGCTCGACGGGCTGCGATTCGATCCTCACCGTCGCCGGCGCGAGGCCGGGACGCGACGCCGTGAGCACGATCGTGCCGGGCTTGAGGGTCGAGCGCAGGGCCACGCGGTTGATGCCGCACTCGGTGTTCAGGTACAGATTGTTGGTCGAGTTGAGCACCGCGCTGTTGAGCCCACCGCGCCAGACGCACGGGCCCTCGACTTGGAAATCGACGCGCGCCTCGTCGGTCGGGCAGCGGTGGCCCGCCGCATCCACAACCTCGAAATCGATGAAGGCCACGTCGGCCCCATCGGCCTGCAGACCGCGCGGGCCGGCGTGGACGGTCAGCTTGATCGCTTTCGGCTCGCCGGCGGTGTTGAGCTCCTGTTGGGCGACGACCTTGAAGCCCTGCCGGGCGACGGCGCGAATCACGCCGGGTTCGAACGCGATGTCCGGGAAGGCGTAGATGCAGCCGGTCTCGCCCTTGTCGGAGTGGTCGAAAGGGTCGACGAAATCCAGCGGCGTCCTCGCCACGCCCTGGGAACGGCCGTTGACGAACAACTCCACCGCGTCGCAGTGACTGGCCGCCACGTAGACGGTTTTCTTCGTGGCCGCCGGGTAGGTCCAGTGGCCGATGAGGTGGAGGTCGGGCGCGGCGCTCTGCATCACGCGGTAGACGTAGAAGGCCTCCTTGGGCAGCCGCACGCCGTCCACCTTGCCGCTCACCCGCAGCACCTCGCTGCTTTGCTGGCGGCCGTCGGCGTCCGAATCGGACCAGTAGATCGAGGCGTAGGCGGACCACTTCGCATGCGCGGGGTCAGGGTTGTCGATGCGGTTGATGACGTAGGCGTGGTAGCGGGCCGCGGCGGCGAGGCAGAAGGTTTCCGAGTTCCAGTGGTAGGTGTCCTCCGGGCCCTTCTTGAAGCCGAGGTGCGGCGGTGAAGCGTCATCCCAGATGCCGCGCGGCGCCTCGTCGCGGAAATCCTCGGTCTCGATCAGCGGCGCGCGGTCGCGGCGCGGGGCGCTGTAGCCGCGGAAGATGGCGTCGCCGGCGAGGCCGTCGGTGTGCGGGTCCTGGCCGATCATCACCCCGTAATACTCCGCGATGGAGGTGATGGCGGCGGCCGCGGCGTTGTCGTCGCCATGGCGCGTGCCCATGACCCGCCCGCCCGCGGGATCCCACTGCCGGCGAAGCGCGACCATCTGCTCCATGTGCGCCGGGGTGATGACCTGGTTGCCCGCCTCCCAGAACAGGATGCTCGGGCTGTTGCGGTAGTAGATGATGGTGTCGCGCATCACCTCCGCGCGCTGGTCCCACTGCCGGGTGGCGTCGGCGGGCGTGAGCCGGCGGTCGTTGGCGGGATCGAGCTCCTTGTCGCCCGCGGGGCAGACCTCGACGAGGCCGAACCGGTCGCAGGCGCGCACGTCCACCGGCTGCGGCGCGAGGTGCATCCAGCGGAGGTAATTGGCGTGGCTGGCGCGCACGAGCTGCGCGTTCCAGTCGTGCATCCAGTCGGGATAGGCCTGGCCGAGGCCGGCCCAGTCGTCGACCGACCGCTGCGCGTAGCCGGTCAGCCACACGAACCGGCCGTTGAGCCACACGCCGCCGGTGCCCGCGCCGCCCTTGAATTCCGCCTGGCGGAACCCGGTGCGGATCCGGCACACGTCAACCACCTGGTGGTTTACGGTGAGGATCGAGTAGACGTCGTACAGGTGCGGATCGGTCACGTCCCAGAAGCGCGCGTCGGCCAGCGGGCCGGACGCGGTGAAGGTCTCGGTCTCACCGCTGACGAGGTCGGACGTGTTGCCCTCGAACCGCGCGCGGACGACCCCGGCGGCGTCGACCACCACGGCCGACAGCGTCACCGACGCGTAGTCGCCGGACTCGTTGCGCACCTGCGCCTCCACGTTCACCTCGGCGGTGCGGCGCGCCACGTCGATCTTCGCCGGGTAAACATAGACGCCGGTTGTCTGGAGGTTTTCGTAGAGTGGCAGCGTCTGGTAGACGCGGCCCATGAGGTGCAGCCAGACGTTGCGGTTGATGCCGCCGAAGTTGGGGTTGAAGGCGCGGCCCATCCACTGGAACGGCGTGCCCGTCGCCTCCTCGCGGTAGTCGTTGCTGTTGTCGACCTTCACCGCGAGCACGTTGTCGGCCTCGCCGAAGCTGACAGAATCGCTGATGTCCAGTCCGCAGGGCGTCACGCCGTTCTCATATCTGCCCACCAGCTTGCCGTTGACGTAGAACCTCCCGGCCTGTTTGAGACCCTCGAATTCGAGGAAGACCTTCCGCCCCTTTGCGTCGGCCGGCAGCTTGAAATGCTTCCGGTACCAGGCGACCCCCATGTACAGGTTGCTGCGCTCGCCGGCGTTGTGGCTGATGTAGGCCCGGTAGGTGTCGACGTCATTCCAGGTGTGCGGGGTGCTGACGGAGGTCCAGGCCGAATCGTCGAAGGCCGGCTGCTCCGCCCCGGGCGCATCCCGGCGGAGGAACTTCCAGTCCGCGTTGAAGTTGTAGGTGGTGCGCGGCGAGGCCGGCGGGACGAAGGGCGCGTGGGCCGCCCGCAGCCGCGGGCCGGAGCCGAGGAGCAGCGCGGCGCAGGTGAGGAGGGTCGGGAGTGGGCGGCGGGCGGCGGCGGACATGGGTCCTGCATCGTTGGAGGTTTTGCCGCGCAGGCAAGACCGCGTGCGACGCGGCCCCGCAACGGCAGGGCCGGCGCTGGCCGCTTTGTCCGGAATTGTGGGGCGGGGTCGCCGAACCCCGCCATCGCGCGCTGCCTTTTCACCAAGGGCCGCCTGGGAGGCGGAGCGCGTCATGGCTGGATGGGCCTGCGCATGGCATGATTGGCGCCCCCCCGGCCCTGTGCCGTTGTGTTGGCCCGGCGAACCGTCCAACCTCAATGCCGCCATGGCACTCAATCTCCCCGGCCGCGCCGCGGCTCTCGGCTCGTTTCTCGCGTTTACGGCCGCGGCCCTGGCGGGCCCGCTGACCGTCACCGTCCCGCCGCCGGCGCCGCCCGCCGGCATCATGCCCCTCGGCGCTTCCCGGCGGCCCGACGGCGCGACCCTCACCGTGGACGGTGCGAGTCTGCGCCTCGACGGCCGGCCGTGGATGCCCGCGATGGGCGAGTTCCATTTCGCCCGCTATCCGGCGGAGGAGTGGCGCGAGGAGCTGCTGAAGCTGAAGGCGGGCGGCCTGGACATCGTCTCGACCTACGTCTTCTGGATTCACCACGAGGAGATCGCGGGCCGGTGGGACTGGTCGGGACGGCGCGATCTGCGCAAGCTCGTACAGCTCGCCGCCGCCGCCGGGATGAAGGTCGTGGTGCGCTGCGGCCCGTGGTGCCACGGCGAGGTGCGCAACGGCGGCCTCCCGGACTGGGCGATGAACCGGAAGGACTGGCGGGTGCGCTCGCTGGATCCCGGGTTCCTCGACCAGGTGCGCTCTCTCTACGGGCAGATCGCGGCACAGTTGCACGGACTGCTGTGGAAGGACGGCGGGCCGGTGATCGGCATCCAATTGGACAACGAATACGGCGGTCCGGCCGAATACCTGCTGGCCTTGAAGAAAATCGCGGTGCAGGCCGGGCTCGATGTGCCGCTCTACACCCGGACCGGCTGGCCGGCCCTGCAAACGCCCATGCCGCCGGGTGAAATCGTGCCGCTCTACGGCGCGTATGCGGAGGGATTCTGGGATCGCGAACTCACCTCCATGCCCGGGCGGTATTGGACGGCGTTCCGCTTTTCGCTCCAGCGCAACGACGCCGACGCCGCCACCGAGCAATATGGCCGCCGCGCCGCCGGGGCGACCGACGCGCCGCCGGATCCTTACCTCACGTGCGAGATCGGCGGCGGCATGATGAGCAGTTACCACCGGCGCATCCTCATCCACCCGGCCGACGTCGAGTCGACGGTGCTCGTGAAGCTGGGCTCGGGCGGCGTGCTGGCCGGCTATTACATGTACCACGGCGGCACCAATCCGGACGGGCAATTGACCACGCTGATGGAGGCGCAGGACACGCCGGGCACCAACTGGAATGACCTGCCGGTAAAGAATTATGACTTTCAGGCGCCGATCGGCCAGTTCGGCCAGCTGCGTCCGCAATATGCGCTGCTGCGGCGCCTCCACCTGTTCTTGCACGACTTCGGGACGGCGCTGGCCGGCATGCCGGCGGTCCTGCCGGACCAGCTTCCGCAGGGCCGGGACGACACCACCACGCTGCGCTGGGCCGTACGCTCCGATGGCACGAGCGGGTTCGTGTTCGTAAACAACTACCAGCGGTCAGCCGCGATGCCGTCGAAACGCGGCGTCCAGTTTCTGCTCAATCTTACGGGCGGCCCGCTCATCTTTCCTGCGGCGCCGGTGGACATCCCCGCCGACAGCCGCTTTATCTGGCCGTTCAATCTGGACCTCGGCCGCGGCGTCCGGCTCGTCGACGCGACCGCGCAACCGGTTTGCGCCGTTGATGACGGCGACACGCGGACGGACTTTTTCGCCGCGACGCCCGGCGTGCCGGCGGAATTCATGCTGGCCGGCGAATCGGCGCCGCGGCGCGTGGCGCCCGGCCGCGAACCGGCGTTCCAGGTCGACGGCCGGGATGGCGGCAGGGTGCGCGTCGTCCTGCTGGACGAGGCCGATTCGCTGGCGCTGTGGCAGGGTGCCTGGCACGGCCGCGAACGGGTGTTTCTCACCCGTGCCGGGCTCGTGATCGACGGCGATGTGGTGCGGTTGTCATCGAGCGACCCGTCTGCGCTGGAGGTCGAGATGTGTCCCGCCCCCGCCGGATTCTCCGGTGGCGCACCGGACGGCGTGTTCATCCGGTTTACGCCGCCGCGGCCGCCCGCCGTGAACGCGGCGGTTTCCTTCGCGCCGATCCGGCCGGCCGGACCGCCCCGTGCCATCCCGCTGGGCCGGGCCGCGCAACCGGTGGCGGCCGAGCCGGGCGACGCGGATTTCAGCCAGGCCGCGGTCTGGCGGATCACGCTGCCAGCCGATCTTGACCTCGCCGGCGATCCGATCCTGCGCCTGCACTATGTGGGCGACGTGGCGCGCATCACGCTCAACGGCCGCCTGCTCGACGACGATTTCTACAACGGCGCCGTCCTGGACCTCGGCCTGCGGCGCTATGCGCCGGAAATCACGCGCGGCGACCTGCAGGTGGAGATCCTGCCGCTGCGCCGCGACGCGGTCGAGGGCCCGCAGCGGATGATCTTCATGGCGGACTCGGCCCGGCCGGATTTTGGCAACGCCGACAGCGTGGCCGAGTTGCGGCAGGTGGAAGTCGTCCCACGTTACGAAGTGCGCTTGTCGGGCGGGGGATCGAACTAGAGCACGCCTTCAGACGCTCTGTTTTTTGGGACTGTCATGCTGAGCGCAGCGACCTGTCCTGCGAAGCCCTGAGCGAAGTCGAACGGGGCGAAGCAGGAAGCATCCAGAGGGGCTCTGCAGGGGGCTTCGACTACATCCAACTGGATCCTTCGCTGCGCTCAGGATGACAGTTGGCGAAAGGAAAGGTTTGAAGACACGCCTTGGAGCCGCCCCAAGAGAAGCCGCCCGGGTTTCCTCGGGCGTTGGCCCATTCGGCCTCGGTTCTGCACGTCGGTCAAAATGGCAGTCCGATTTGAAAATGCGCGCTACATCGCTTGCTTTTCCGGCAGAAAAAAGGAGGTCCGATGCGTTTTGCTCTATTGCTGTGGCTGGCGGCTTTCGCGGTCGTGTTTGTTTCGACCCTGCTGGTGTTGAGGCGTCGTCTGGATTGGCGGCGACTGGTCATCCCCTATATACCGTATCTATTCATCATCGTGGGCGTATGCTACGGATACCTGGGGGCCAGGGCGGCGCGCGAGAGCGTGCTCAATGCCGCCGCCAGCCTCGCGGTGACCGCCAGCTTCCTGCTCTTCGGCATCCGCGAGTTGGTTCGCCAGAAAAA
>CAZAFS010000205.1:0-5917 GCA_964484165.1 uncultured Opitutaceae bacterium
TACCTCGACCTGCAGGAGAGCCGCGTCGGGGCGCCTAATGAGAATTTCGCCCGCGAGCTAATGGAGCTCTTCACCCTCGGCATCGGCCATTACACCGAGAACGACATCAAGCAGGCCGCGCGCGCCTTCACCGGCTACGTGCAGCGTCAGGGCGAATTTTTTTTCGCGCCCCGCCTGCACGACCCCGGCGCCAAGACCGTCTTCGGCCGCACCGGCCCTTATGACGGCGACGAGGTCATCGACTTGATATACGAGCAAAAAGCCGCAGACACCCATCTGCCGGCGCGCCTGACCAACTTCTACGTCACGGCCGAACCGCTGCCGGACGGCTACCTCGGTGCGCTCGGCGACTGGTGGCGCGGCACCGGCTTCGACCTGCGGCGCCTCGCCCTCGGCTATTTCTCCAGCCGCCTTTTCTTCGACCCGCAGTTCCGCGGGGCGTACATCAAGAGCCCGGTGCAGTACTACCTCGGCCTCCTGCAGGATTTCGCGCTCAACGTGCCGCCGCTGCCGCGCCGGCTCGTGCCTGCATTCCGGCAGATGGGCCAGGTGCTCTACGATCCGCCGAACGTCCGCGGCTGGGTCGGCGGCCGCGACTGGATCAGCTCCACTACGCTCGAGGCCCGCCGGCTCGTGGCGCGTTCGCTCTTCCTCCCGTTCGACGAGGCGCGGCTCAATGCCGACGAGCAGCAGGCGGTCGCGGCCGCGCGCGCCGAGGGCCTGACCACCTTCACCGTCGACCACGCCTACCTCGATCAATTCGCCGACCTCCCACCCGACGAGGTGGCCGCGCGGCTGCTAAACACGCTGCTGCCGCTGCCGGTCGAGGACGGCTACCGCCGGGCCCTCGTCGCCGCGCTGCGCGGCGGCGGCCAGCCCGCCCATTCCGCTGACCAGCAGAAAGCCCGCCTGCGCAACGCCATCGTCACCGTTCTCGAAACGCCGGAGTACCAGCTCTGCTGAATCCTCCGCCCCAACCGCCCCCGCCATGAAAAATCGGCCCAATTTCCTCCCCGCCACGCGGCGCGAGTTCCTGCACGCAAGCGCCAAGGGCATCGGGCTCCTTGCGTTCGCGCGCTATGCGCCATCCTTCCTTGTCGCCTCCGCCCGCGCCGAAGTGCCGGCGCCGCGCAAGGACATGCCCATCCTCGTCATCGTCCAGCTCGCCGGCGGCAACGACGGCCTCAACACCGTCGTGCCCTACGAGGACGACCGCTATTACCGCCTGCGGCCGACCCTGAACATCCCGAGGGAGAAGGTGCTCAAACTCGACGGCCTCCTGGGCTTCAATCCCGCCTGCGCCGGCCTCCACCAGCTCGCCCAGGCGGGCAAGCTCGCGATCATCCAGAATGTGGGCTACCCAAATCCGGACCGCAGCCACTTCCGTTCGACCGACATCTGGGAGACCGCCAGCGACAGCAACGAATACCTGTTCACCGGCTTCGTCGGCCGCTACTTCGACAACTGCTGCAGCGGCACGCCCGCCGGCGCCGACCCGCTCGGCGTCCACTTGACCGGCGAGGTGCCGGAGGTCTTCCTGTCCGACCACGAACACCCGACCTTTGGCGTCCTGCCTTTTGCCGGCCGCCGGCAGCGCAACGAGAACGTCGGCCTCCTCGAAAAGCTGCTGCAGCGGCCCGGCGGGGAGGAGAACGACAACGCGTCCTATCTGCGCCATACGATGATGGACGCCCTCGTCACCGAGCGGAAGGTCGCAGGCCTGTTGGACGACTACCGCGCCGGCGCGGAATATCCGAAGAACGCCTTTGCCTACGAGCTGCGCAACGTCGCCGCGCTCATCGCCGGAGGCCTCGCCACCCGCGTCTACTTTGTTTCGCTGGGCAGCTTCGACACCCACGTCAACCAGCTCGGCCGGCAGGACGCGCTGCTGCAGACCCTCGGCGACGGCCTCGCCGCCTTTCAGCAGGACCTCGAAGCCCACGGTCTCGCCGACCAGGTGATTGCCATGACGTTTTCCGAATTTGGGCGGCGCCCGATGGAAAACGACGGCAAGGGGACCGACCACGGCACGGCCGCGCCGCTGTTCATCATGGGCTCCCGGGTCAAGGGCGGGCTCCACGGCGCCGCGCCCGACCTCAATGTCGGCCGGAATCAGGATCTGGCCTACAGTGTCGATTTCCGCCAGGTCTACGCCACCGTCATCGACCGCTGGCTCGCCGGCAACGCCGAGGCCGTGCTCGGCCGCAAATTCGAGCCGCTGGCGTTTCTCTGACGCCGGTGGGTTGCAGGGCGGGGTCGCCTCGGCTCGCCGTAGCCTTGCGCGAAGGCGGCCCTCCTTCGCCAAGGCGTCGGAGCGCAGGCCGGACCCCGCCGATGCGATCATCGCGTGCCGTTAAGTTCCTCGCCCTGTCTGCTCAATTCGAGCCCGCGAGCAGCTTTTGCTTCGCCTTCTCGAACTGCTCCTCGGTCAGGGCGCCTTGGTCCTTCAGTGTCTTCAGCGTCTGCAGCTGCGTGGCGAGATCGGGTTTCGGCGCGGGCGGCGTCGCTGCGTAGGGCAGGCCGAGGTTGATCTGCGGCGGGCTGCCGTCCACCGGCCGCATGTAGATGTCCGAAAGCTGGGCGAACCTTCCGAACGACTCCACCTTGCCGTTGACCAGCCGCACCGAGTAGGGCACGTCGCGGCCGTAGCCGTTGTCGGTGACGAGGTAATAGGTCAGGTATTCGATGGTGCCCTGGGCGCTCATGCTGTCGGGCTTGCCCAGGAGGGAGATGACCTGGTCCTTGGTCATTCCGATGCGGACGTCGTTGAGTCGGTCGGCAGACACGCAACCCGCAAGGAGGGCGGCGAGCAGCAGGCCCATTGTGATGGTTTTCATGACGGATGGGGATTTGAGCAATTCTCCAGTCACGGAGCGGAAGCCGGAGCAGGCGGCATTTCAACGTTAGACGCCTTCAACGGGCGACGGTAACGCCGGTCTTCCGATCGTCCAACTAGAAAAGGGCCTCTCCCTCCCGCCGCCCCAACCGACGCCCCGGCGGTTCAGGAGCCCTCGGCCGCTGCCGGTACCGCACCGCTCGCTGGCTCCACCGTTGCCGCCTGGGGTTCGTTGGTGAAGCGCGCGCCCCTGGTCAGCCATTTGCGCAGGAGCAGGGCCAGAATGCAGCCGATCATCGCGTAGAACCCGAGATACAGCCACATCGCCGCCGGCGTGTGCCAGTAATCCAGCCGGTTGGCGATCATCGCCTGCTGCAGCGGCATCGTGACGCCATCGACCGTGACTTTTTCCGGCGACCACCGCATGAGCATGTGGCCGGAGAAGATGCTCACCAGCGTCTTGGCGAGAAACCACGGAATCATCGAGAGGCCGAGATAGGTGCCCTCCTGGCCCTGGGGGGCGATGGCCGCGGTGTATTCGTAGAGCTTGGGCGACCAGAGGACTTCCCCGACGGTCAGAATGATCATGCACAGCAACGCCATGGCATAATGGGCGTGACCGATGTCAGCGCTGTACCACTGCCAGGGCAGGGCCATGGGGAAAAGGGAGAAGGCCGAGACCATCGCGCCGTACACCAGCAGGCTGTAGACCTTGAACTTGTTCGCCAGGGGGATGAACAGGATGATGCCGATCACGATGCCGATCGGGTTGATCATGTTCAGCACGCCGATTGCCGCCGTGGGCCCGATCGTGCGCTCCCAGTATTTCGGCATCAGCAGATACAGGTAAGTGTAGACCGCCCGTACGCCGAGGATGAGCGCGATCAGTACCAGCAGGCGGAAGAAGGCCGGCTCGGAGATCACGTCGAGGAAGATGCGCAGCGGCGTTTTTTTCTCCTTCTTCTGCGCCGGCGGCTCCGGCGCCTCGTCGGGCGCCCGCAACTGGCCATCCCGGCGCACCATGATCTCGCCGACCACCAGGCAGAGCGCGGCGGTGATGACGCCGAGGGAGAAAATGTGGACGTTGCCGATCCGGAGTTTGAGGCGCACGATGTCGACCGCCGCGCCGCCTGCGGCCGCGCCGATGTTCATGAAGAGGTACCAGAGGTTGAACCCGGCGCTGCGCGAGTGGACCGTGGTGTAGCGCTGGCAGGAGGCCTGGAAGATGGTCTGGATCCCCGCGATGAACGGCGCCATGAGCACGAGCAGGCCGGCGGCCAGCCAACTGCGATGGGGCAGCGACGGCATGACCCCGACGACTACCATGGCCACGCGCAGCACGAGTTGCCCGACCATGGTGAAACGCAGGGCCTTCCGGATGCCCAGCCAGTCCGTGATCGTGCCGGAAAACGTCAGCAGCAGCGTCACCGCGGAGGTGAAGCCCGCCACGATGTAGCCGGCGTGCGTGTCGCTTACGTGGAGGTCGTCGGAGAGAAAAAGCGTCGCGATGGTCAACATCGCGAAGTAGAAGGTGCAGTCCAGAAAGTTGACGATCTGGATGCCCCAGTATTCGCGGCCGGTCTCCCGCAGGATGCCAAAGTCCTTGAAGTAACCGACGATCATTTCGCCGGCGGTTTTTCGGGCGGGAGCGGAGGCACTCATGGGGCGGGGGGGTGGAAAGGCGGGGGGAGGCCGCCGTCGGGTTGGCGCTCAAGTTCCTCGAACTGCGGTGCATGTCAACCGCGCGATGCGCGCGGCTTGTGGGGCGGGGTCGCCTTGGCTCGCCGTAACTCCAGCGAAGGCGGCCGAACCCCGCCACAACCGGAACGGCGGCAATCGGCGTTGCCGCCCTACAACGGCGCACCACGAGATCCGCCCTCCACTGGCGAGCTTACTGCCTAAGACTTTTCGCTCATTGCTTATGGCTTGGCCCTTGGCGCCTTTGTTGTGGAATAACGTCACGCATGACCGCGCTTCGTTTCGCCGCATTCCTCGCCATCGTCCTGGCCGTCTGGGCCGCCATGCACGGCTACGTATTCTGGCGGCTGGCGTCGGTGCCGGTGGTGGCGGCCTACGTTCCGGGGCGGACCTTGTTCTGGGCGGCCGTGGCGCTGGCGGCGAGCTACCCCCTGGCCCGGGTGCTGAATGCGCGGAAGCTCGGGGCGGTCGGCTCGCCCCTGGAATCGGTGGCGGCGACCTGGATCGGCGTCTTGTTTCTTCTGCTCTCCACCCTCGTGATCGCAGACGTGATCACGCTGGGCGGCCGGATTTTCTCCAGCCAGGCCCCGATGATTCGCGGCTGGGCCGTGATCGCCGCGCTGGCACTGACCGTGGTCGCCCTGGTGCAGGGCCGGCGGCCGCCGGTCGTGCGGGAATACGAGGTGCGCCTCGCCGGGCTGCCGCCGGAACGCGACGGCCTCGGGTTGGTCGCCATCTCGGATTTGCACCTCGGCACGCTGATCGGCGAGCGCTGGCTGGCGCGCCTCATCGCCCAGGTGAACGGCCTGAAACCCGACGCCGTCGCGATCGTCGGCGATCTGGTGGACGGCGAAGTCGGCCGGCTGGAACCGCTGCTCCCCGTGCTGCGGACGTTGCGCGCCCCGCTGGGTGTGTGGGCCGTGACCGGGAATCACGAGTATTATGCCGGGCTCGATCGCAGCGTCCGCCTGTTGGAGGATGCGGGTTACACCGTGCTGCGCGACCGTTGGGCCGAGGTGGCCCCCGGCCTGGTGTTGGCGGGGGTGGATGATCTCACCGCCCGGCGCCAGTTCGGCCGAACCGACCATCCGCTCGAACAAGCGCTGGCGAACCGCCCGCCCGGCGCGACGGTCGTGCTGTCGCACTCGCCGCTGGAGGCCGGCGCCGCGGCCGCCGCCGGCGCGGGCCTCATGCTTTCGGGCCACACTCATGACGGCCAGATCTGGCCGTTTGGCTATCTCGTCAAACTGAGCTACCGCCTGCTCGGGGGCCGGTACGAGGTGGATGGCATGCCGGTGATCGTCTGCCGCGGCACCGGCACGTGGGGCCCGCGCATGCGCCTCTGGCGCCCCGGCGAAATCCTGCGGATCCGGCTGCGGGCGG
>CAZAFS010000206.1:0-5881 GCA_964484165.1 uncultured Opitutaceae bacterium
CCGCCATGCCCGCCGCGCTGACCAAATACCGCCACGTCTTTCTGGTCGGCCTGCAGAGCAACCTGGTCTACCGGTGGAACTTTCTCATCCGCGGCTTTTTCTCCCTCGTGCGGCTGGCGGTCGTGTTCATCTTGTGGGGCGCGGTTTACGCGGGCACGAAGGAGATCGGCGGGTACACGGTCGGCCAGACCTTCACCTACTTTGTCGCGCTGATCGCGCTGCAGTTCATGATCGGCGCCTTCAACGAGGACTACCAGATCGGCGAGGAGATCCGGAACGGCCTGATCAACCAGTTCCTGCTCAAGCCGATCGACTACTACCTCTACCGCTTCAGCGTGTTTGTCGCGTCGCGCGTCGTCTCCGGCCTGCTCATCCTCGTGCCGCTGCTGCTCGTCGCCCCCCTGCTCTGGTCGCATCTCACCTTTCCCGGCGGGGTCTGGCGCCTGCTATTGTGCGTGCCGGCGCTCACGCTGGCCGCGCTGCTCCAGTTCACCCTCGCCTACTGCTTCGGCCTGCTGGCCTTCTGGTTTCTGGAGATCCAGGGCTTTGTCATCCTGTCCTTCGCCATCGAGACGATGCTCAGCGGCCAGATTTTCCCGCTCGATCTGCTGCCGCCCGCACTGTTCGCCGCGGCCCAGTGGCTGCCCTTCTACTACATGATGTATTTCCCGGCGGCCATTTTGACCGGCCGCATCGACTTCGCGACCGCCGTCCACGGCTTCATCCCGCAGCTCGCCTGGGTCGCGGTGCTGGCCATCGTCGCCCACTTCATCTGGATCAACGGCCTGCGCAAACACACCGCGGTCGGAGGATGAGCCGATTTTGGATTGTGGATACCGGAAACCGGATGGCACCAAGCAACCCCTGACCGCCAATCGACCCAAGCTACATCTTCCGCGAAACTCTCCGGTATCCGGTATCCCCAATCACCTATCGTGCACCTGCGCCAATACCTCCGCATCTGGCTCGCCTGCCTGCGCTACTCGCTGGTGCGGACCATGATGTTCCGGTTCGATTTCTTCCTCTGGTCGGCGGTGGAGCTGGCCTGGATGGGCGTGAACGTCCTGCTGATCGAGGTCATCTACCGCCACACCGACTCGGTGGCGGGCTGGAGCAAGTACGAGATGCTGCTGCTGGTCGGCACCTCCATGCTGATCCAGCGGCTGCTGATGGGCTTCTTCTGGAGCAATCTGTTCGAGATGGGCCGCAACGTCCGCACCGGCTATTTCGACTTCTACCTCGCCCAGCCCGGCAACCCGCTCTTCATGGTTTCGACGCGCAAGCTCGATCCCGACGGCCTGCTCAACACGCTGGTGGCCGGCGCCGTGATCGTCTACTCCGCCCACCGCCTCGGCCTGCATCCCGGCGTGGTTGACGTGCTGCTTTATCTGGCGCTCGTCGCCTGCGGGCTCCTCGTGCACTACAGCCTGTTCCTGCTCACCACCTCGACGACGTTTTGGATCATCAAGACCGAGGGCATCGAGGGCAGTTACTTCACGCTCTTCGATTTCTCGCGGCTGCCGCGCGAGGCCTTCCGCGGCGCGGCCAACGTCGTGCTCGTCTATGCGCTGCCGGCCGTCGTGGTGAGCAACGTGCCGGCGCGCTCCCTCATCCACGGCTTCCAGCCCCTCTACGCCCTCTGGCTGTTTGCCGCCGGTCTCGGCTGGTTCGCGCTCGCGGCGTTCGTCTTTCACCGGGGCCTGAAACGCTACGCCAGCGCATCGTCGTGACCGGCTGACGCCGGTCACTCCAAAATTCCAAATCCTCAGTTCCAAGATTAACCGACGGACGCGATTGCCGGCGATGATTTGAAGTTTGGACATTCCCTGGGATTTGGGATTTGAGATTTGGAGCTTTGCCTTCGATGGAGAATCACGACCAACAGGCGACCGCCCTCCAGCAGCGCCTCGGCTACCAGTTCCGGGACCCGGCGCTGCTGCGCTCCGCGCTCACGCATCCCTCCTTCCTGCAGGACCAGCCCGGCGCCGGTCCCGGCAACCAGCGCCTGGAATTTCTCGGCGACTCGGTGCTCCAGCTCGTCCTCTCCGAGGCACTCTTCCAACTCTACCCGGAAGAGCGCGAGGGCGCGCTGAGCAAGCGCCGCGCGACCCTCACCAAGGGCCGGTTCCTCAGCCAGCTGGCGCGGGATCTGGGTCTCGACGCCGCGCTGCGCCTGAGCCAGAGCGAGGAGCAGACCGGCGGGCGCCAGCGCGCCTCCATCCTGGAGGACGCGTTTGAGGCGCTGGCCGGCGCCGTGTACCTGGACAGCGACTTTGCCACGGTCCGCCGCGTCGTGCTCGCATGGTACGGCTCCCTGCCGGCGCGCCTCGCCGCGCTGCTGGGCGAGGACAACCCGAAAGGGCGCCTGCAGGAGCTCGTGCAGCCCGTCCACGGCAACCGGGCCCTGCGTTACGAGGTCACGCAGGCGGCCGGCGCGCCGCACGAACGCGAGTACGAGGTCACCGTCTACCTGCACGACCGCCTGCTCGGCTCCGGCCGGGGTAGTTCCAAGAAGCTCGCCGAGGAGGCCGCGGCCCGCGCGGCGCTGGGGCCGCTGATGGCGGAACTTCGCGGAAAGCCTCCCGCCTGATTTGAGCGCCAACTGTAGGTCGGGGTTTTTCCCCGACTAAGGGAGGTAGAGGGTTTCGGTGTTGGGCATAAAGCCCAACCTACCCAAACTCACCCGCCAATCGGCCGAATTGCGAATCGCCCGCAAGCGGGCTTCCTACAATCATCGCTGCCATGACCGTGGTTCCCTCTCCGCGCTGCAAGCTCACCGGCGTGTGCCCGCCGGCCCGGGCCGCCGTGCTGGCCACGCTCGTGCGCCAGCGGCCGGCGCCGGTGTGGCTCGTCGTGGCGGAGGAACCGCGCCTGGCGGAGCGGCTCGCCGAGGACGTGATGTTTTTCCACGCCGCGGCGGCCGGCGCGCCCCCGCTGGAGGCGCGCGTCTTTCCGGAGTCGCTCGCCGACAGCCGCGACATGCGCGAGGCTTTCCTGGCGTCCAGCGACCGGCTGGCGGTGCTCTCGCAACTGCGGCCGCTCCGCCAGTTGGCCGCGTTCGACCCGCTCCGCGCCCCCGCGCTGCTGGTCGCGACCACGCCCGCCGCTTTGCTCCAGCCGGTGCCGGCCCTCGCGGAATTCGACGGCCGGGAGATCACGCTCGCGCGCGGCCAGCGCCAGCCGTTCCACGGCCTGCTCGAACAGCTGCGCGCGTTCGACTACGACTCCGAGGTGGTGTGCGAGGCGCCCGGCCAGTACGCCGTGCGCGGCGGCATCATCGACGTCTATCCCGTCACCGCCCTGCAGCCCTACCGCCTCGACTTTTTCGGCGACGAGATCGAGGACATCCGCGCCCTGGATCCCGTGACCCAGCGCTCTGGCGACGCGGTCGAGCGGATCACGCTTTCCGCCTCGCCGCGTTTGCCCGTGACGCCGTCCGGCACCGGTCTGGCCGACTACCTCGGACCGCTCACCCATCTGGTGTTCATCGAACCGGCGACGCTGGAGGAAGCCTTCAGCCTGCTGGAGCGACAGGCTACGTCGGTGTCAGCCGCCGATACCACGGCGATTTCGACGCGCCCGGGTAGGGCGGGACCGCCGGGCCCGCCGTCGTTTTCGGCCCGCCCAGCGGTCGGGCCCTACCTGCCGGCGGCACCGGAATCGATTTGGGAACCCATCCTGGCCCGTTCCGCCGCCGCGTTCGGCATCAGCGACCTCGACGAAGCCTCGGCGCTCTTCGACGGCAGCGAGAGCGAACAAACCTGGGACACGGAAAGCCTGGCGCACCACCGGCGCTATCCGACCGACGCGCTCGCCGCCCAGGACCGATTGCAGGCCGAGGAGGAGGCCCGCCACGAATTCCTGGCCCAGGTGGGACGCTGGGACCAGGAGGGGTACACCGTGATCTTCGCCGTGGCGAAGGACGGCGAGGAGGCGCACACGCGCGAGATTCTCGGCGCCCATCCGGCCTTCGCCCGCCGACGGCTCCGGTTTCTGCGCGGCACAATCAATGAGGGATTCCGGATCAAGTTCCGCGACGACGCCACCTGTAGGAGCCTGCTTGCCCGCGCCTCCGCGGCGGGGCTTGCAGGCGAGTTCTCCTCGGCATCCTCCGCCGCCGAGGCTACAGAGACCGGGTCGCGAGCACCTGTCGGCCGAAGTCCCGCACCTACGGGACGAAGACCGAAGCTCGCTCCCACAGTCGAGCCCGTCGGCTTGGTGCTTGTCACCGAGACGGAGATCTTCGGCCGCCAGCGGCAGCGCCGACCCGGGCTGCACCAGCGCGCGGTGGCGACGCCGTCGCAGATCGACCAGCTCCTCGATTTTTCCGAGCTGGTCGAGGGCGACTTCGTGGTGCATTTGCAGCACGGCATCGCGCTCTACCGCGGCCTGACGAAAATCGAGACCGGCGACGGCGTGCGCGAGGTCATTTCGCTGGAGTTCGACGACCAGGTGACGCTGCATGTGCCGCTCCAGGAATCGCACCTGATCTCGCGCTACGTCGGCCTGGCCAAAACGCGTCCGCAACTCGGCCGCATCGGCACCGGCCGGTGGGAAAAGACCCGGGCGGCGGCCGAACGCGCCACCCTCGACCTCGCGGCGCAACTGCTGGAGGTCCAGGCCCGGCGCGCGGCCCAGCCGGGGCATGCCTTCGGCCCCGACGTCACCTGGCAGCGCGAGTTCGAGGCGTCGTTCCCCTTCGCCGAAACGCCCGACCAGCTCCGCGCCATCGTCGAGACCAAGGCCGACCTCGAGCGGCCCCGCCCCATGGACCGCCTGGTCTGCGGCGACGTCGGCTTCGGCAAGACCGAGGTCGCGATCCGGGCCGCGTTCAAGGCCGTGATGGGCGGCCGGCAGGTGGCGGTGCTGGTGCCGACGACCGTGCTGGCCCAGCAGCACCTCAACACCTTCCGCGAGCGCATGGCCGGCTACCCCGTGGCGGTCGAGGTGCTCAGCCGGTTCCGGTCGCGGGCGGAGCAGCGCCAGGTCCTCGCGGCGCTCGCCCGCGGCGCGGTCGACATCCTGATCGGGACGCACCGCCTCATCCAGCGCGACGTCGCCTTCAAGGACCTCGGCCTCGTGGTGATCGACGAGGAGCAGCGTTTCGGCGTGAAGCACAAGGAGGTGTTCAAGCAGTGGCGCGCGCATGTCGACGTCCTGTCGATGAGCGCCACGCCCATCCCGCGCACCCTTTATCTCGCCCTGACCGGCGCGCGCGACCTCAGCGTGATCGAGACGCCGCCCGCGGACCGGCATCCCATCCAGACCATCGTGCGGACCTACGACGAGAAGTTCGTCGTCGAGGCGATTCGCCATGAGATCCGCCGCCGCGGGCAGGTCTTCTACCTGCACAACCGCGTCATAACCATCAACGCGGTGGCGCAGCGGCTGCGCGAGCTGCTGCCCGACCTCAGCATCGCGGTCGGCCACGGCCAGATGGACGAGGAGGAGCTGGAGCGGGTCATGACCGATTTCGTGGCGGGCCGCCACCACGTGCTCGTGTGCACGACCATCATCGAGAGCGGCCTGGACATCCCCAACTGCAACACGATCCTCATCGAGGGCGCCGACCGTTTTGGTCTCGCCCAGCTTTACCAGCTCCGCGGGCGGGTCGGCCGGTTCAAGCATCAGGCCTACGCCTACCTCCTGCTGCACCGCCACACCCACCTGCTGGAGATCGCGCGGCAGCGCCTCAACGCCCTCCGCCAGCACAACCAGCTCGGCGCCGGCTTCCGCATCGCGATGCGCGACCTCGAGCTGCGCGGCGCCGGCAACCTGCTCGGCCCGGAACAGAGCGGGCACATCGTGGGCGTGGGTTTCGAGCTTTACTGCCAGCTCCTGCGCCAGAGCATCGCCCGCCTCAAGGGCGACCGCACCGCCG
>CAZAFS010000207.1:0-3520 GCA_964484165.1 uncultured Opitutaceae bacterium
CCGCGCGCACCAGCGGCTCCTCGTTGAAGGCCCACAAATCCTCCAGGCTGCCGCCACCGCGTCCGATCACGAGGAGGTCGAACATCCGCAGCGCCTCGGCCTGCCGCAACCTCTCCACCATCTCGGCCGCGGCGCCTTCGCCCTGGACCTTGGCCGGCAGCACCACCAGCCGACCCCGCCAGCCGCGCCGCTGGAGGATGCGGATGAAATCCTGCACTGCCGCACCCGTGGGTGAGGTGATGAAGCCGATGGTCGCCGGCATCAACGGGATCGCCGCCTTGCGGTCCGCGTCAAACAACCCCTCCCCTGCCAGCCGCTGCTTCAGCCGCTCAAACTCCTGCTGCAGGCGCCCGACCCCGTCATCGAGCAGGAGGCGGACGACGAGCTGATACTGGCCGCGTTGCTCGTAGACGCTCACCTCCCCGTACGCCAGCAGCTGCAGGCCGTCGCGCAACGTAACCGCCTGCCGGAGGCCGTCGCCGCGGAACAGCACGCACGCCAGCTGAGCCCCGGCATCCTTGAGCGAGAAATAGGCGTGCCCGCTGGCCTGGGTCCGCAAATTCGACACCTCGCCGCGCACCCAGCAGGGCCGGATCCCCTCCTCGAGCAGGGCCTTCACCCGCCGCGTGAAATCGGTGACGGACCAGATCCGGTCGTCTTCGCGCGAGAAAAGCGGATTCCCATCAGCCATGATTCCCACTTAATCAGAGTCTGTCCCCCCGCGTCAAAGCTTGGTAGTGGGTCAGTTTGCCTGAATTCAGCGGCGGCTGTAGGTCGGGGTTTATCCCCGACAGAGGGAGGTCGGCGGCTTCGGTGTCGGGCCTAAAGCCCGACCTACACAAACTGACCCACTACCCAAAGCTTGCCCGCCGGCCGCGCCGGGCGATACCCGGGCCATGACGGCCTGAATATCCGCCGACGGCCTCGCCCCGGCCGAACCCTTCAGCGATCGGTCCGGTCGCGCCCCTTGCCGAAATGTCTGCGGATGAGATGAGTGATGATCACCGCGGCGATAAACAGGCTCACGCCCGTGACGGCCGCGCCCACCTTGCCATGAATGATGGCATCGCCAAAGACCACGAACCCCACGCCATAGGCCATCGCGATCGACCAGGACACCCAGATGTAGGTGAAGAACTCCACGTTCCCAAGTCCGAGCAGGTAGCTCTGCACGAAGAACGGCGGGCCGGGTGTGATGCGCAGCAACAGCGCGACCTCCAGTTGTTCGTCCTTGTCAAACACCGGAATTCTGTGGCCGGTGCGCATCACCAATCGTTCGATCCACGGCCGCAGCGCATAGCGCCCGATCCAGTAGGTCAAAACCAGGTTGACCGCGATGGCCGCGCCGTACGCGGCGAGCACGCCACCCAGGCCCAGCCGTTCACTGAACGCGGGTCCGGCCGGCAGCGCAAAGAGCAGCAGCGGGCACCCCACGGCCGGCAGCAAGGCCATCCCGGTGAAAAACACCCACGGGCCGGCGCTGCCGATCAGCGCCATGCCGCGCACCACCACCGCCTTCACATCCATTCCGAGCAGGAGCACGATCGCGGCGGCCACCGCCACGACGCCCAGCAGGGCAACCTTGATCAACAACCCTTTCCTGGATGGGGCTTCGGTCGCGGACATCACCGCACCATGCCGGCCGCCGCCCGGGAGCGTCAAGGTCGCAGCGGCAGCCAAACCCGCCTTGCCGGCGGCGGGTTGAGCGATTGAGATGGCGGTGACCCCATGACCGCCCGCCGCCCCAGCCCCCTGCTGACGAGACTCCCCTCGTTTCTGGCCCTGCTTGCCGCGGTCGCCTTCGGCGCGCTCTCGCTCAACTTCAATGCCGCGACGCGCTTCTACGCCTGGCCGTGGTTCTGCTACTGGCAGGTGCTGGTGGTGGCGCCCGTGGTCGTTCTCACTTGGAGCTTCTTGGCCGGCCGCGCGCCACTGACACGATTCGGCGGCTGGCTGGACGCCGGTCTGGCCCTGTTGGCCGCCGCCAGCGTCGTCTCCGCTCTGTTCAGCCCCTTCCGTCCGCAAAGCCTCAACGCGGCGCTGTCCCCTGTCGCCGCCGTGTGCCTGGCTTATCTCCTCCTGAATTGGATCGAACCCGGCACGCCGGCACGCGGCCGCCGGGTGCAGTTGCTCGGCCGGGTCGTCGGCGGGCTGATGCTGTTGTTTGTCGTGACCAGCCTGGTGATGTGGCTCGGGTACGACGTGCTTCCGGCCCGCGCGGCCGGCCGGCCCGCCGCCGCAGCCTGGGCCATCCCCAACGAGAATCCCCTCGGCCATTACGTCTATACTGCGGGGTTCGCCGTGCTCGCCGCGCCGTGGCTGGCCGCCCTCGGGCTGATGACCCGCCGCTGGGAGCGCGCCACCTGGCTGGGCGCCGCCGCTTTGGCGGTGGCCCTGGTCCCGACCACCTCCAGCCGCGGCGGCGTGCTCGGGTTGCTCGTGGCGCTGGCTTGCGCCGCCTGGCTCTGGCTCGGCCGGTCGCCGGCGCCGCGGCGCCGGTACGCGCCCATCCTGCTGGGTCTGCTGGTCGCCGCCGGCCTCCTCGTCGGCTTGAATCCGCGCCTCCGTGATTTCGTGCGGCAGGGACGCTGGGACGAATTGACGAGCGAAAGCAACCGCCAGCGGGTCGCGATGCTGCAAGCCGGCTGGCTGATGGGACGCGACCGCCCGTGGACCGGCTACGGGCCGGGCGCGGTGCCCCTGGTTTACCCGCGTTACCGGGCGCTCCTCTCCGGCGGAGTGGAAAACGTGCTGCAGGTGCACAATACGCCGTTGGAATTCTGGGCGGAACTCGGTGCCTCCGGCGTGCTTGCCCTGCTGCTGCTCATCGCGGGGGTGATCCGCCTCGCGCGCGGCCCGACACTGGAACCGGACGACCCGGCCTGGTCCGGCCGCCTTGTCGCCGCGGGAGTCATCACCACGCTCACGGGCTATGCTGCGATGGCGCTGGCCGACTTCCAACTCGACGTGCCGCTGTTCGCGGTGGTCATCGCCAGCCTGCTCGCCCTGCTGCGGGCCGGCTTGGCGGAGGCGCCGATCATACCGCCGCGGCTGCGGCGACCCCTGGGTGGGCTGCTGCTCGCCGCCCTCGTCCTGATGCTCTGGCCCACGCTGCCGAACCTGCGCGCCCGCTGGCTCTTCGCCGGCGCCGCCGACGCCCGCGAGGCCGGCCGGCCGGAGATCTTTGTCCGTCAAACGGAGCGGGCCGCGGCCGCCGCCCCGTGGGACTCTTTCTATCCGGTGCAACTGGGCGCCTTTTTCGGCGAGCAGTTCCTGCTGGCGGAGGATCCGGCGGCGCGCGCCCGCGCGCGCGACCTGGGTGCGACCGAGCTGCGCCGCGCCCTCGCCATCAATCCCGACCAGGACTACTGTCACTTCAGCCTCGGGTGGCTGCTCTGGCTGCCTGAGCCGGCCGCCGCCGACCGCCACTTCCGCGCCACAGCGCACCTGACGCCCGATCGCGGCGGCGTGTACCTCGGCCTGGGGCTGAGCCTCCTGGCGCGCAACGAAAAGAAAGCCG
>CAZAFS010000207.1:3620-5866 GCA_964484165.1 uncultured Opitutaceae bacterium
CTCGGCCTGGGGCTGAGCCTCCTGGCGCGCAACGAAAAGAAAGCCGCCGTCGAGGCGTTCGCCCTGGAATGGCTGAACGACCCGCAAACGATGGCCTCGCCCTTCTGGACCACGCCACCGCTGGCCGCCCTGCGCCGCGAAATCGCCGCCGCCGCCCGGCGCGACAACGCCCGATGGCGGGAGCAGCCCGGGCTTTCCGCCGGCGTCGGCCGTCAATTGCGCTACGTCGCGGCGCTGACCGATTGGTGGCTGGGCGACCAGGTTGACCCGTCCGTCCTGATCCGCGACGGCTCGCTTGAGCAGCGGCGTTTCTTCACCCGCCTGCCCTCTATCGAACAACGCGCCTGCGCGCCCGCCGGCACGCTCGAACCCTGGGAACAGCTCTACGTGGCATGGCGCGATGGCACCCCGCCGCCGGGCCTGGATGATCCGGCGTTCGCGGTCGCGCTCGGCCGGCGCCTGGCCCGGGAGCACGCGTCGTTTGCGCGCCTGCTCACGGCGCCGCTCGCGGACGAGGACGGTCTCGTGCAGATCACGCGGCGCCAGCGCCCCGGCTACAGCGTGCTCATGCGCAACCAGGACGGTTTCCTGTTGAACGACCTGTATATTTCCCCCGACAACCGCCTGGTGCTGCGATATGCCTCGTTTCTGTTCCCGCCCAAGGGTTATCTTCCCGCGCAGTTGCTCCTCGCCCGATTGAACGACCCCGCTCTCGCACCGCGATGACCGGCCTCGCGCAAAAACCCCTCCGCCAGCGCACGTTGCCCGCCGTGCTCTTCGCCGGCGACGCGCTCTGCGTCTTCGGCGGGCTGCTCATCGGCTACGGTCTGCGCTACCACACGCCGTTGGGCTCGATCTTTATCGAGGTCACGGGGGCCAACCTGCGCGACTTCCTGCCGCTGCTGCTGCTCGGCACGGTCTTCTTCCTCGCGGCCTTCGTCCATCTCAACCTCTATGACGAGCGCCTGCTGCTGCGCCGCTACCAAGCGCTCAACATCATCCTCAAGGGCACCGCGTTCTGGTTCTTTGCCTACCTCGGCGTCTCGCTGGTCCTGAAATTCCAGCCGCCCATCTCGCGCCTTTTCGTGGTCTTCGCCTGCGTCGCCGCCCTCCTCCTGCTGTATCTGTGGCGCAGCGTCTTCTATGCGATCGTGGCCGCCCCCCGCTGGCGCGAGCGCATCCAGCAGCGCGCCGCCGTGCTCGGGTGGACGACCGAGGCCCGGGCGCTCGCGCACGAGGTCATGGCGCTGCCGGCCCATCCGTACCGCCTCGTCGGCCTGATCGAACTGCCCGCGCCCGGCCAGAGCACTCCGCCGACACCCGTGGACCTGCCGGTGCTCGGCGCCGCCGACGATCTGCCGGCACTGCTCGCGCGGCACCGGATCGACGTGCTGATCGCGGCCCGGCTCGATCTGCCGCGCGGCGAGCTGGCCCGGCTGGTCATCACCTGCGAGCACGCCTACGTCGAGCTGAAGATCATCCCCTCGGTCTTCCAGATTTTCATCTCCGGCCTGCGGCTCCAGACGATCGGCCGCATTCCCGTGCTGGGGATCGAGGAACTCGCGATCAACCGGCTGTTCAACCGCGCGCTCAAGCGCGGCGCCGACCTGGCCGGCGCGTTGGCCGGCCTCCTCCTGTCGGCGCCCGTCATCGCCGTGCTGGCCGCGCTGATCAAGCGCGAGTCGCCGGGCGGGCCGGTGTTTTTCCGCCAGCAGCGGGTCGGCGCGGGCCACCGGTTGTTCACGCTCCACAAGCTGCGCAGCATGGCGCCGGACGCGCCGGCGCAGGACGACGCCGGGGTGAGCACGCCGGCGCGGGATCCCCGCCTGCTGCGCCTCGGGGCGTTCATGCGCCGTTGGAATCTGGACGAGCTGCCGCAATTCTGGAACGTGCTGCGCGGCGACATGAGCCTCGTGGGACCGCGGCCGGAACGGCCCCACCACGTGGACCGCCTCGCCGAAGCCATTCCCCACTACCTGCCGCGCCACCTGGTGAAACCCGGCATGACCGGCTGGGCGCAGGTCAACGGCCTGCGCGGCGGCAGCGCCCTCGAGCAGCGCATCCAGCACGACATCTATTATATCGAGCACTGGTCCCTCTGGCTGGATCTGCAGATCCTGCTTTTGACGCTGGTCCGCTGGCGCAATCCGATGGAATGAGCACGGGGCGCGCACGGCGGCGCGCGGCACGCCGGCGGCGCCTGCCGCCAGCCCTTTAGGCTCGCCCCCGCCGCATCCACCCGGCTG
>CAZAFS010000208.1:0-5858 GCA_964484165.1 uncultured Opitutaceae bacterium
GCGACGTGGAAATTGACGATCGTCCACCCGTGGCGCCGGCAGACCGCGAGCAGCGAATCGGTGAGTTCCCGCTCGATCACATGCTCGCCAAACGCGCTGAGTTGCAGGGTGGTCCGCCCGACGTAGATGAGCCGCGGCACGTCGGTGGAAAGAAAGCGCACCACGTCGCCGATGACGTAGCGGCACAATCCCCCCGGCGTGGTGAGCAACAGGGCGTAATTCACCCCGGGCTGCACCTCCTCGAGCGGCACCACCTTCGGCCCGAGGTTGCCCAGATTGCGTTCGTCGAACGCCGTCATCGGCAGGAACTCGAAGTACAGTCCGACCTCGACCATGAGGCGCAACCCCTGTGCGGCATCGCCGTCCTGCGCGGCAATGAAACCCTCGGAGGCCGGGTAGACCTCGTGAAGGTTCACGCCGGGACCGAGGGCCGCGCGCAATTGGTCGCCAAAGGGGGCCAGGGGCACGCCCCCGTGCACCACGCATTCCAGATTGGGCCAGAGCGTCTTGAGGTTCGGCGCGGCCACCTGTTCCGCGGCCGCCTGCTCCCCGAGCGCTTCCCACAGGATGAGCAGCCAGCTCGGGATGCCCGCCAGAAGCGTGATGTCGCGGTGCAGCGTGCGTCTGGCCATGGCCCGGAGCTTGTCCGGCCAGTCGGCCATCTGGGCGATTTTGGAGCCGGGTTCATACAGGTGCTTTTCCGCCCAGACCGGCAGGTTGAGGGCGGCGATGCCGCTCAAGTCGCCGGCGTAGGCCGCGCCGGTTTTGACGCCCTCGAGGGGAACCAGCGCGGTGCTACCGCCGAGAAAGAGATGCCGGCCGAGGAAAATCCCGGTGTGGCCTGCGCGCGCCGTGTAGTAGAGCAGCGAACGGAGCCCCGCCCGGCGAAAGTGCGCGAGCATGTCGTCGGTGACCGGCAGGTACTTGGAGCGGCCCGCGGACGTGCCGGAGGACAGGGCAAAGAAGGAGCACCGCCCCGGCCAGAGCACGCCGGCCTCGCCGCGTTTCATGCGTTCGATATACGGCAGCAGCATCTCGTAGGTGCGCGGGGCTACGCGGGTGCGGAAGACCTCGTAACGCAACCCGGCCTCGATGCCCGCCTCGCGCCCGAAGACGGTCGGGGCCAGGCGGCGGGTGAGGGCGGCGAAGGCGCGCCGCTGGTCCGCGTGGCCGGGATCCCTCCGACGCAGCCGCCGCGCGATGTGGGCGGACATCACGCCGGCGGCGAAATTGACCAGGCCTCTCGGCGGAACAATCATGGCGGAGCCCTGCCGCCAAACGAAGGCAGAGCCGGAGGTCCCGCAAGCGAATTCACGCCGCCTGCCGGACCTTACCCGATTTTAACCGCCGGTAGAAATCGGCGATGAGCGGCTGATAATCGGCGCCATGAAAAATGAGTGAAGCATGTTGCACGGGACCGCCCGGCCCGCGGTGCGTCACGAGCCGGCTCTCGCCCCGGGGAAACCAGGCGCGCGGCGCGCGCTCGAGCACGGCGCGGGTGGGCGAGCGCTCCGCGAGCACGGCGCTTTCCTTTTCCGCATAGAGAATCAGGGTCGGCGCGGCGGTGAGCGGCCGGCCCTCGGGGCCGGGCTCCGCGGCCGGCCCGGCCAGCTGCCGGAGGGATTGGACGCGCTCGCACGCGCCGCGAAAATCGATCTCCCGGATCGAATGCATGACCGCGGACCGCAGGTGGAGCAGCTCCTCCCGGCCGAGAATTGCGCGCAGCGCCTCGCGGTTCTGGGCGCCGGCTTCGAACATCTTCTGGAAAATGGTGCGCGACCGCTCGATCACGCCGGGGGCGACGGCGATCCCCTCGTCAAGGTAGGGCTGGAGGGCGCGGCCCAGCAGCGTGCCCGGCTTGGTTTCGCCGCGGGGCAGGAGGTCCTCCACGCAGGCTACCGGACTGATGAGGACGAGGCCGCGCAGCGAGCGGCGTGCCGGGTCCGGGCGCTCGCGTCGCAGCCATTCCAATAGCAAACCGGCGCCGAAGCTGACGGCCAGGATGACGGGGGGCCGGCGGTGCACGAGAGTGAGCTCATCCACCAAGTCGGAGAGTTGGGCGAGAAGAAGGTCGGTCGAGAACCCGCGGCGGGGATAGTTGAAGTAATACAGGCTGCCGCAACGCAACAGGGCGCCGCGGAGAAGAAAAACCGCCTCGGTGGCGTCGGGCACGAAGCCGCCCAGCACGATGGTCGGCAGCGGGCCGGAGCGCGCTTCGTGCAGCAACGCCGCCAGCTGGTGCGGCCCGGCCGCACCGCGCGCCAGCAACGAGTCCTGACGCGGGCGGAGGATCGGGGCGAATGGCACGGGGCGCGGCGGACGGAGCCGGTAGCCGCCGGCACGCCACAGGGTGCGGAAGCGTTGGGGCGGGGCCAGGCGGCCGGCCTGGGCCAGAAGTGAGAGGGAGGGAAAGAAGCCGGGCAGAGGCATGGCGGCGTCGACCACGCTTCGGATCCGGCCGCCCGCGAGGCAAAACGAAAGCGCCGGCGTCACCCGAACTTAACCGCCGGGAAACTTTCCCGTGACTTTCGCCGGATTTCTTTTCATCTGAAGGCCGATGCCGCTGCCGCCGATCATTCATGAGGACGAGGCGCTGCTCGCGTTCGACAAGCCGAGCGGACTGCTCGTGGCGCCCGACCGCTGGGACAAGGCGCACCTGAACCTGATGGCGCTGGTGCACGCGCGGTTCGGGCCCGGCGTCGCCAACGTCCACCGGCTCGACGCCGACACCAGCGGCGTGTTGTTGTGCGCCAAGACGAAGGCGGCGCTGGATTTCCTTAGCGGACAATTCCAGGCGAAGGCGGCGGAGAGGACTTATCATGCGCTGGTGGTCGGGACGGCGGCCCGGGACGCGTTCCCCGTGGAGCTGGCGCTGCGGCCCGACGAGAACCGGCCCGGCCTGATGCGCGCGGTGAAGAGGGGCGGGAAGCCGAGCGCCACGGATTTCCGGGTGCTCGAGCGTTTCCGCGGCTTCGCGTGGCTCGAATGCCGCCCGCGCACCGGCCGGAACCACCAGGTTCGCGTGCACCTCGCGGCCGCCGGGTTGCCCATCCTGAATGATGCGTTTTATGGCGACGACATGCGTCTGCTGCTCTCGGCCCTCAAGCGCGGCTACAAGGGCCGGGCGCTGGAGCGGCCGCTCATCAGCCGCCTGGCGCTGCACGCGAGCGAACTGACGGTGGTGCATCCGCTCACGCACGAGCGGGTGACGCTGCGCGCGCCGTGGCCCAACGAATTCGCGGTGGCGCTGAAGTACTTGCGCCGATTCGCGGCGGCAGAGGCAACCGGGACCCGGGCCGGCGGATGAAAGGTTTTCACCCACTTGTCACGGGCACGCCGGCTGCTTTTCACCCGACGCGGCCATGATGCCGCTGCTTTCTTCGGGAACCCCGAGTTCTTTGAAGAGAAGCGGGAGGGACGCCGGTAGCTGTGCGCCCGTGGGGGCGCCGCCGCGCCGGCCGCATTCGGCCTGACCACAGCGCAAGCCTACATCGAGTCCTACCGCGGCCGCACGGACATACCCGTGCCGGTCAGGATCGTCGCGCCCAGCGCCGACTCCTCCCTGGTCGGGGCCAGGGTGGAACTCGAGTTCGTCGTCGATGCGGCGGGCCGGCCGCAGCAGATCCAGGTACTGTCCGCCACGGACCCCGACTTCGCGGTGTCGGTTCGCGAGGCGGTCAAGCAGTGGCAGTTTGCCCCGGCGAAACCGCACGGCACGCCGGTGCCGATGAAAGTTGAACTGCCGGTCCTGGTGACTGAATAGCAGTTGAACCGGGGTCGCGCCGCCGCCGGCGCGAATCCCCGGCAAGAAACAAGGCCGCCTCCCTCGCGGGGGGCGGCCTTGGTTGTTTTCTATCTTTGGCTCGCTGCGGTGCGGTGGTGGGACCGGGTCTGGTCGGTTGATTCGCGTTGAACAAACCCTAGCGCGATTCAGGGTCGTGATCGGGCTCGGTCGCCACCAAGGCGGAGAGCAGGGCCAGAACGATGACGGTTGCGATCATGGCTTGGTGTGGTCTGCTTGGTGAGAGTCGTAAAAAACGTGCTTGTTCCTGGGTTCCACATCCACCCGGGAATGTGCTGAAAGGTCGCAGCAATGTGCTCGAATTTCATGGAAAGTCGCGATGGGTTTCGCCGCAGATTACGCGCCTCTGGGCCGGGTTTCCACGGCCGCTGGTGGCGTATCGAGGCCCGCGGCACAAAAATCAACCAGGCGCCGAATGCACCCGTCCAGATCGTCGCTCCGGCACAGCCCCTGCGAGAGTCGTTCGACGTCATGTTGATGCGCCGCGGCATAAAGAGTGGCGCCGATGGCAAACTGCATCCGCCAAAACAATTCGGACCGGGGCAGGTCCGGCCTGACCTGCCCAAGGGCGTGGGTGTAACGCGCCACGAGGGGCTCCAACTCCCGCTCCATTTCTTCCCGAATAAATGGCGGCGGATCCATCAGGTGGCGACTGATCAGCCGCAGAAAGGACCGGCCGCCCGATTCCGCACCGGCCGCCCGGCGCAGGAGCGGACGAATGAAGGTGACCAGAATGGCGCGGACCGGCACCGGTTGGTCGCCGGCCAGCTGCTCCGCCTGGGTCAGCAAGGTGAGCCGCTCCGTGTTCATCGGGCGGAGGCGGCGCAGCAACACCTCGCGATAGAGGTCTTCTTTGGATCCAAAGTGGTAGTTGACTGCAGCCAGATTAGCCCCGGCTTCCTCTGTTATGTGCCGCAGCGATGTATTCGAAAAACCGTGTTCACCGAACAGCCGTTCGGCGGCATCACAGACACGGTCGCGGGTAGCTGGTGAATCCATTGGAATGCCGAATGATTGATTAAAACAACTGTATGAAACATTTGTGTCAAGCACGGTTTTCAATAGATCTAGTATTGAGTTCTGTTCGTAGCAACAACACTTTAAGCTTATTACCGTGCGCTCAGATGCACTTGATGGATTGCAGAAGTTGATGCTTCCTGATCGGTGGCAAGCCGAAGCAATTCAGTTGCTTGGAACTGGGTGTGACGTGGTGGTTGATGCCCCGACGGGAGCGGGGAAGACCTACGTGTTCGAACGCTGGGCCGAGCAGACAAACTTTTCGCGGCGGTCTCTTTTCACCGTGCCGACCCGGGCCTTGGCCAACGACAAATATGCCGAGTGGCGCGCACGCGGCTGGAAGGTGGGCATCATGACGGGCGACGTTACGATTGCCCCGGATGCTCCGGTCGTCGTGGCGACTTTGGAGGCCGTGCAGGGATGCTTTCGACCGGATGCCCTGCGATCCCCGGGCGCACTCGACGCCGGGCCGGCGAGTGGCTCCAGCGCGCGAGGCGGAAACGGATTCCAGCTGCTGGTGGTTGACGAATACCAGTGGCTGGCCGACCCGGAGCGCGGCAACCATTACGAAGGCGTGGTATTGTCGCTGCCCGCCTCGGTGCAGCTGCTCTTCCTGAGCGGCGCGGTGGCCAATCCGGAGGAAGTGATGTTCTGGCTGCAACGGCTGGGCCGCACCGCCGCGATCGTGCAGCATCGCGAGCGCCCCGTGCCGCTGGAGGAGGTGGACGCCGACGATCTGGTCCACGGTCTGCCGCACAGCATCGAGGGGTTTTGGAGCCGGCGAGTGGCGGGGGCGTTGCGCGAGGGCCTCGGCCCGGTGCTGGTGTTCGCCCCGCACCGGCAGGAAGCGGAGCGGCTGGCCCGCCAGTTCGCCCGCGAGTTGCCGCTGGCGGACGCGCTCACGCTCACGCCCGAACAGGAGAACCTGCTCGGGACGACCCTGGCCAAGCTGGTGCGCCAGCGCGTGGCCTACCATCACAGCGGCCTCAGCTATGCGCAGCGCGCCGGCGTGCTCGAGCCGCTGGCCAAGGCCGGCCAG
>CAZAFS010000209.1:0-5831 GCA_964484165.1 uncultured Opitutaceae bacterium
GATACTTGATCGTCAGTCGGCTGCCGATGTTGCAGTCGATCCACTTGATCTCGGCCTCCTCGTGGGCCAGGCCGCGCTTGGTCACGAGGTTGAACACGTTGGGCGCCCAGTTCTGGACGGTGATGTACTGGATCTTCGCGCCCTTGAGCGCCACGAGTTCGACCACCGCGCTGTGCAGCGTGGTGGTGGAGAATTTCGGCGCGGTGCAGCCTTCCATGTAGGTGACCTCGCTGCCCTCGTCGACGATGATGAGCGTGCGCTCGAACTGGCCGAAGTTCTCCGCGTTGATGCGGAAATAGGCCTGGAGGGGATGCGAGACCTTGATGCCCGGGGGCACGTAGATGAAGGAGCCGCCCGAAAACACCGCGCTGTTGAGCGCGGAAAACTTGTTGTCGCCGGTGGGAATCACCTTGCCGAACCACTTGCGGAAGATCTCCGGGTGGGTGCGCAACGCCTCGGAGGAATTGGCGAAGATGACCCCCTGCTTCGAAACGGCGTCCTTGATGTTGGAATAGGCGGCCTCGCTGTCGAACTGAGCCTCGACGCCGGCGAGGTATTTGCGCTCCTGCTCGGGGATGCCGAGGCGCTCGAAGGTCTTCTTGATGTCGTCGGGCACCTCGTCCCACGTGCGCTTGGGCTTCGTGCCCTGCGAGAGATAGTAGCGGATTTTGTCGAAGTTGATGTTCTCCAGGTCGCGCGAGGCCCAGTGGGTCGGCAGCGGCTTGGCCAGGAACGTCTTCAGGGCATTGAGGCGGAACTCGCAGATCCACGGCGCCTCCTTCTTGGTTTCGCTGATGTAATGAATCGTGCGCTCGGACAGGCCGGTGCCGGCGTCGAAGTCGTATTTGACGTCGTACTGAAAGTCGCCGATGGACTGGTCGATGCCGGCGACGGAACTCGCGGCGAGTTCGGTGTTTTCGAGAGTGTCGAGGTTGGCCATGAGAGGAGGAGGTTTTCGATTGCAGGAGCGCGCCGGCGCGCGATGTATCGCCTGCAAGCAGGCTCCTACAGGGGAGGTTTTAGGCGGGGGCCAGTTCCTTCTTGAGCCAGGCGTAGCCCCGGGATTCGAGTTCGAGGGCCAAGCTCTTGTCGCCGCTGCGCACGAGACGGCCGTCGTACATGACGTGCACAAAGTCGGGCACGATGTAGTTGAGCAGGCGCTGGTAGTGGGTGATGAGCATGATGCCGACGGCGCTGCCGCGGAGCTTGTTCACGCCGTCGGCGACGATGCGGAGGGCGTCGATGTCGAGGCCGGAATCGGTTTCATCCATCATGGCGAACCTGGGCTCGAGCATCGCCATCTGGAGGATTTCGCAGCGTTTCTTCTCGCCGCCGGAGAAGCCCTCGTTGACCGACCGGGAGGTGAACTTCCGGTCGATCTTCAGGAGGTCCATCTTCTCATAAAGTTTCTTGTAGTAGCCGGTGGCGTCCAGCTCGGCATTCTCGCCCAGCCGGGCCTGCAACGCGGCGCGGACAAAGTTGGCGATGGTCACGCCGGGAACCTCGCTCGGGTATTGGAAGGCGAGGAACAGGCCGGCGCGGGCGCGTTCATCGGGCTCCATGGCCAGGACGGAGTTCCCGTCCAGCCGCACGTCGCCCGCCGTGATTTTATAATCGGGATGGCCGGCGATGGCTTTGGCCAAAGTCGATTTGCCCGTGCCGTTGGGGCCCATGATGGCGTGGACTTCGCCCTGGTTGATCGTGAGCGAGACGCCCTTGACGACGGGTTTGTCGCCGATGGCGACTTGGAGGTCTTGGATGACAAGTTGACTCATGGAAGATGGACTGAGGTGAAAGGCGGGAGTGGGTCAGTGGGGAAGCTCGGCGTCGTCCGGGGCGGCGCCGGTCGAGCCGCGGAAACTGAGATCAACGCCCGTGGCGGCGTAGCCGGCGGGAAGGAGCGAACGGAGCTGGGCCATCAGGTCGGGCGGGATCTGGATGTCGCGGATTTCACCCGTGGATTCGTCGTGGAAGTGCGCGTGCTCGTGCAGGTTCGGGCAGTAGCGCGTGGGTTCGCGCACGAAATTGACCTGTTTGATGAGTCCGCACTGCACGAGCGCGTCGAGGCAGTTGTAAACCGTGGCAAGCGAGATCGTTGGCATCTGGACCTTCACGCGGTCGAAAACCTCTTCCGAGGTGGGGTGGTCGCGTTTGGCCAGAATCACTTGGTAGACCACTTCCCGCTGGGGTGTGGGACGCAGGCCGCTGTTGGAGAGGCGCTGCGTCAAGTCCATGTCCTGGGTGGTTGAAATCATTTCCAGCTAAAAGAGAATTGGAATCGTTCCAGATATCAAGTGAGAATTGGAATTATTCCATCAAATATGTAAAACACGCCATCATCCGGTTGCCCTGGAGAGGCATTTACTCCATCAAGCAAGCTACCTTTAGGGCCTTACCCCGCTCTGCTCCCACCCAAGATGGCCTTTTCTGACCCAGCCAAGATCAATCCGGACAACTTGGACAAGGCGCACCACGACGCCCTGCTAATGGGGGTTATTGATGCGGCGCCTGACATCATGGGTGCATGCGATCCGAGCGGCCGGATTATCTATCTGAATCGCGCGGGCCGCCGGTGGTGCGGGCTGGACGACGGTGCCGGCGCCAACCTGCCGGCCTGTGAAGGGCTGTACCCCGCGGCGGTGGCGAGGATGATCAAGGAGACCGCCCTGCCCGTGGCCGCACGCGACGGGTGGTGGCACGGCGAATCGGCGCTCCGCGATCTGGCTGGGTCCGAGCGTCCCGTCGACCAACTCATCATCGCCCTGCGGGACGGGGACGGGGCGCTCATCGGCTTCTCCACGATCATCCGCGATGTCTCGGCGCAACGCCAGGCCGAGCAGGCCTTGCGGGAATCCGAGGAGCGTTTTTCCAAGGCCTTCTACGCGTCACCGGATCCCTACATCATCGCGGAATACGGCACGAACCACATGATCGACGTCAACGAGGCCTACTGCCGGATGTTCGGAGTGACGCGCGCGGAGGCGATCGGCCGGACCAACAGCGAACTCGGGCTTTGGGCCGACTTGGAACAACGCGACCGCTTTGTGGAGATCTTGAACCGATCCGGCGAGGTCCACGAGATGGAGCAGCACCGCCGCAAGCGGTCCGGGGAAACGGTCGTCTGCCGGGTCACGGGCTTCCGGGTGGAGATTGGCGGCCGCCCCTGCACGCTGTACCGGATCCGGGACATCACCCGCGAGCGGCAGGCCGAACAGGCCCTGCGCGAGTCGGAGGAGAAATTCTCCAAGGCCTTTCGCGCCACACCCGACGCGATCTCCATCACCACGATCAGCGATGGCCGCTTCCTCGAGGTGAACGACGGGTTTACCCGCATGGTCGGCTGGATGCGGGACGAGGCGGTGGGCCGCACCTCGGGAGAACTCGGGCTCTGGGCCAACCTGGTGGAACGCGACCGCATCGTGACGAAGATCCGTTCCGGAATAGCCGTGAGCGACGAGCCGGTCGCCATGCGCGACAAGTCCGGCGGGATGCATCAATGCCTTTTCTCCGCGGAGAAGATCGAGATCGGCGGCCAGACCTGCCTGCTGGCGGTGGTCCGGGACATCACCGAGCGCCAGCGTCTTGAGGATCAGCTCCGCCATGCGCAGAAGATGGAATCGATCGGGCAGCTGGCCGGGGGCGTGGCGCATGACTTCAACAACATTCTCACCGTCATCAAGGGGCACGCCTCGTTCCTCCTGCAGGATCGCGCCCTCTCGTCCTCGGCGCTGGCCTCGCTGCAGCAGATCCAGGATAGCGCGGGTATCGCGGCCAACCTCACCCGGCAGCTTTTGCTGTTCAGCCGCCGACAGGTGTTCCATCCCGGCCACCTTGCGCTTCCCGGGGTGATCGCCCGCCTGCTGCAATTGCTGGACCGGGTGATTGGCGAAAACATCGCCCTCGAGGTCGTCACCCCTCCGGACCTGCCCGAGGTCCACGCCGACGGCGGCATGGTCGAACAGGTGCTGCTCAATCTCGTGGTCAACGCGCGCGACGCCATGCCGCACGGGGGGCGCATTGTCATCGCCGCCCGGGCGCTCACGGTCGACGCCGACTATGTTCGACGCGTGCCGCAGGCGCGGCTGGGGGTTTTTGTCGGGCTCGGCGTGCGCGACACCGGCGAAGGCATCGCCCCCGACATTCTGCCGCGCATCTTCGATCCGTTTTTCACCACCAAGAAGGAGGGCAAGGGCACGGGGCTGGGGCTGGCGACGGTTTACGGCATCATGGAGCAACATGCGGGCTGGATTGAGGTCGAGTCCCAGCCGGGACGGGGCACCCAATTCACGGTGTGGTTCCCGGTGGCGCACGAGGCGAGCCGGCCCCCGCTGCCGGTGCCGGCGCTCCCGGCCGACGCGCACGGCAGCGAGACGATCCTCGTGGTGGAAGACAAGGAGGCCGTCCGCACCGTCTTGCAGGCGGTGTTGGAGCGGTTCGGCTACCGCGTGGTGCTGGCCAACGATGGCCCCGAAGCCCTGGCCCGCTGGGCGGAGCACCAGGACCGCATCGACCTGCTTTTCACCGACGTGATGATGCCCGGCGGTCTCACCGGCAAGGACCTGGCCGACCGGCTGCGTGCCGATCGCCCCGGGCTGAAAGTCGTCTTCTGCAGCGGTTACGACGCCAACATCCTCGACGCCAGCGCCCTGCAGGCGACGGGCACGCGTTTCCTCACCAAACCGTTCGACGTCTCCCGGTTGACCGAGGTGGTGCGCGAGTTGCTGGACGCAAAGTAGGCCGGCTCAATCGCGCGGCCCTGGTGCCGTCCCGGGTTTTCCGATCACCTTCTGGGCGGGGCGCGGGGACCGATCCAGCACTTTTCGAATCAATCGAAGCAGGGCTTCCGCGGAGTAGGGCTTGGCCAGGAAATCCTTCACGCCGGCCACGGCGGCCCTGGCCACGGTGGCATTGGAGGCGAGCCCGCTGGCGGCGACAATAGGAACATCGGGTTCGATGTGCCGCAACGCGTGGATCGCGGTCGGCCCGTCCATCACGGGCATGGCCATGTCGATCAGCACCAGCGCGATCTCCTTCTTGTGTTGGGCAAAGACCGCCACCGCCTCCACGCCGTCGGCGGCCGTGAGCACCCGGTAGCCGAAGGCTTCGAGCGTCCGCTCGGTGATGGAGCGAACGGATTCCTCATCGTCGACGACCAGCACCCATTCGCCTTGGCCGCGCGGCAGGTCCTTGGGCGGGCCTTCCGCGGCGCGCCGCGCCAAAGTCGGGTCGGCCGGCAGGAGGACCTTGAAGGTCGTGCCGTGCCTCACCTCGCTGTCGACCGTCACGTAACCCCCGTGGCTCTTCACGATGGAATGCACGGTGGAGAGGCCGAGGCCGGTGCCTTTGCCCACGGCCTTGGTCGTGAAGAACGGCTCGAAAATCCGGTCGCGGACCTCGGGGGTCATGCCGACCCCGGTGTCGGTGACGGCGATCACGACGTAGGAGCCGGGCCGGACCTCCTGGCTGGTGCCGGCATACTGGGCGTCGATCTCCAGATTGTCCGCGGCAAAAGTGAGCGTGCCCCCATCGGGCATGGCGTCCCGCGCGTTGACGGCGAGGTTGAGCAATACCTGGTGAATCTGGGTGGCGTCGCCGACGATGGGCCAGAGGTTGGTGGGGATCTCCGTGACGATGGCGATCTTGCGGGGGAAGGTCTCGCTGATGATCCCCTCGAGGTCCGCGACCAAGTGATGCAGGTCCACCGCGATCCGCTGGCCTTCGAGACCGCGCGCGAAGGTCAGCACCTGGCGCACCAGGTCGGCGCCGCGCCGCGCGCTGGCCCGGATGATCTCGAGCGTCTCTAGCCGCCGGGGGTCGCCCGTGGCATCGAG
>CAZAFS010000210.1:0-5830 GCA_964484165.1 uncultured Opitutaceae bacterium
GTTCTACACCAGCTGGCTGTATCTGCCCTGGGTCATCAAGCCGCTCTGGTCGCCCCTCGTAGACTTGGCACGAACCAAGCGCTGGTGGATCGTGTGCATGCAGTTGGTGATCGGCGCCGCGCTGGCCCTGATCGCGCTCACGGTTCCGGAGCCTTTTTTTTTCCGCGCCACTCTCGCCGTCTTCTGGTTCCTGGCCTTCTGCTCCGCCACCCACGATATAGCTGCAGATGGATTCTACCTGATGGCGTTGCCACCCCATCAGCAGGCGGCGTTTGTCGGCGTGCGCAGCACGTTCTACCAAGCGGCCATGATCGTCGGACAGGGCGCTTTGGTCTACCTGGCCGGGAGCTTGGCGGATGCATGGTCCAGCCCGAGCCGGGCATGGCTGGCGGTGTTCAGCCTGCTCGCCATTCTGTTCGTTCTGGCGGCCACATATCATCTGGCCGTCCTGCCCCGACCGGCCGACGACCAGCCGGTCCAACGCACGCGGCGCTTGCTGGCGGACTATCTTTCCGTCTTTGCCGCTTTTTTCCGGAAGAGGCACATCAAGAGCATTCTCGCGTTTTTGCTGCTGTACAGGCTGGCGCAGGCGCAGTTGGTCAAGCTGGTGATTCCCTTCCTCTTGGACGGGCGCGCTGCGGGCGGGTTGGGGCTGACCTTGCGGCAGGAGGGTCTTCTCTACGGCACGATCGGCATCGCCGCGTTGATCGCCGGCGGCTTGGTCGGCGGCTATGCCGTCTCCCGCCGCGGGCTCAGACAAATGTTATGGCCCATGCTGGTCAGCATGTACCTACCCGCCACGGCCTTCGTTGCTTTGTCCGTGTGGCAGCCAGCAAATCTCGCCGTCATCGGCGGCGCACTGACGGTTGAACAGTTCGGCTATGGCTTCGGGTTCACGGCCTACATGGTCTACATGATGATGATCTCCGATGGTGAGCACCGGACGGCCCACTATGCCATCTGCACGGGTTTCATGGCGCTGGGCATGATGCTGCCCGGCATGCCGGCGGGCTGGATTCAGGACCATTTCGGCTACGTGAAGTTCTTCATCTGGGTCTGCATCGCGACCCTCCCGTCGTTCGCCGCCACCGCCCTGATCCGGGTCGCCCCGGGCTACGGGCGGCCCGCGCAGCCGCCGGCGGGGGAACCATCGCTGCCGCAGCCGTAGCGTGGGGCCGGACCCGCGGAATCGCTTTGGGGCGCCCAGTCCAGCCGGCCGCCGGCAGGTGCTTGATCGCCCGGACGATAGGCATGACCCATGTCCGTTGCCATTTGTGATCTTGCTGACTCGGCGGATAAGGGGGTATGCATGACCCGCGTCCGCCGCTCCCGTCGATGGCCACAGCAACCGGGCGCGCCGCCTGCAACCATGTATCAAGTGACTTTTTCAGATCAGAGCATGCGCGAGCTGAACAAACTGGAGAAGCTGGCGCAGATGGCGGCCATTGAACCCATCTCCCGCCTGACCCGGGAGGATCTCGCGCACCCGCGCGAACCGCTGGGTCGTTTTTCCCGCAGCGGCAAGGTGTTCTACCGCCTGCGCGCGGGCGATTTTCGTTTTTATTTCCAGGTGCACCGCGACACGATCCACACGCATTACATCCTGCACAAGGATTCACTCGAGGATCTCCTCTTTCGCATGAAACTGCCCGTATCGGAACAGCAGTTGTTCGAACAAGACTCGAAGTTCTGGCGGTATCTGGAGAGCCTGACCACCACCAAGAAGTGAGTGCCCGGCCCGGGCGCCGTTTTCTCCGCCACTGCGAATTCTTTCCCCGCCATGTCCGATCTCGAATCCCGCGAGAATCCCTACAACGTCACCCAGGCGAGCCGGATCTACTTCCTGCCGAACCTGATGACGGCCGGGAATTTGTTTTGCGGCTTTGTGGCGATCATCAATTGCATCCAGGCGCGGCTGCAGACGGTGGCGCCGGGCACGTACACCCATAGTCCGGACCGGCTCTACACGCAGGCGGTCTGGTTCATTCTCGTCGCGGTGATTTTTGATTCGCTCGACGGCCGTCTGGCCCGGCTGGGGGGCCGCGAATCGCTCTTTGGCGCCGAATTCGACTCGCTGGCGGATGTCGTGTCGTTCGGCGTCGCGCCGGCGTTGATGGTTTTCTTCCTGATCCTGTCGCCGACCCAGGGATACCCGGCTTTTCGTCAGATCGGCTGGTTCATCGGCTTTATCTATCTGCTCTGCGCCGCCGTCCGGCTGGCGCGGTTTAACGTCATTACCAACCCCCTGCTCTACAAGCCCAAGGACGGCAGCAAGGACTTCGTTGGCCTGCCGGTGCCGGCCGCCGCGGGGACGGTCGCTTCACTGGTCCTTTTCCTGCTCCATTTTTCCGATGAGAACCAGGAGGTCCGCCGGCTCGCCCTGATCCTGCCCATTCTACTGCTGCTGATTGCCCTGCTCATGGTGAGCACCATCCGCTATCCAAGCTTCAAACAGGTCGACTGGCAGATGAAGACCCGGTTTCGGACGTTCGTTGGCATCATCGTCGCGGCGGGCTTCATCTTCTGGCAGCAGGAGGTGGCCCTCCTCTGCCTTTTCCTCGGCTACATCTTCTACGGCATGATCCGTCAGGTCCGCCGTGCGCAGTTCCTCAGTGAGCTCCGGAACCAGCGCAAAAAGAACGTGAAGAAGTCTCCGACATCAGTCCAATAACCTTCCCCTTCTTTCCTCGCGGTGAGTAAGTCCGCTGTTCGCCGCCTCCTGTTGGTAGCTTATGCACACCGCCGGTTCTGCCCGCGGCACCCATGAAAAACTCGCCGCGCCGCCGGGTTGTTGGGCATATTCACCAGACATAATAATATGGAATAATTCCTTATTGAATCCGTCTCTGATTGGCCTTTGTTTGTAACTCGGCGTTTCCGGTTCCTCCGTCCCCTCCCCTCATGAAGTTCAAAATCAATCGTGACCATTTTAGCAATGGCTTGCAGCAGGTCCTGAACGTCGTCGGATCCAAAGCCACGATGCCGATCCTCAGCAATGTTTTGATCGAGGCGGAGAAGGACCACATTTCGCTGACTACCACCAACCTCGATCTGGGCATCCGTTGCCGGATCAAGGCCGAGGTGAAGGAAACCGGTTCAGTCACCCTGCCGGTGAAGCGGCTGGCCACGATCGTCCGGGAATTGCCCAACGTCGATGTCTCGCTCGATTCTTCCCCCAATCATCAGGTTAAGCTCGCGTCGGGCGGGTCGCAGTTCCGCATCATGGGCATCGGCAAGGATGAATTCCCGCCGCTGCCGGAATCCGGGGAGGACAAGACGTTCTCACTCGAGCAGCCCGAGCTGGTCGGCATGCTGAAGTGCGTAGCCTACGCCCAGTCGGTCGACGAAACGCGATACATCCTCAACGGCGTCTATTTCAACTTCCGCGAGGGGAAGCTGTCGCTCGTGGCGACCGACGGCCGCCGGCTCGCGCTGGTCAGCAAGGAGATGGAATTCCCGGCGACGAGCGCCGGCAGCATCATCCTGCCCGCCAAGACCGTGGGTGAGCTGCTGCGCCTCCTGGACAAAGGGGCCAAGGTCAAGATCTCGTTCAATGAGCGCCGCGCGTCGTTTCTGATCGCCACGGAAAAGGATACCAGCGGCTTGGTCGAGAACATCTACCTCTTCTCCAAGGTGGTTGAGGGCAACTATCCCAACTACCAGCAGGTGATTCCCAAGGAAACCCACCAACGGATCAAGTTGGAGCGTGAATTGTTCCTGCAATGCATCCATCGCGCCGCGCTGGTGTGCAGCGAGAAATCCAATTCCGTCAAGGTGAAGCTCAGCAGCAACCTCCTGGAGATCTCGGCCTCCAGTCCCGACTTCGGCGAGTCCCACGAGGCGATGGCCATTTCGTACAGCGGGCCGGAGCTGCAGGTGGCGTTCAATCCCCAGTTCCTCATGGATCCGCTGCGCGCGCTCACCAAGGACGAGGTCTTCTTTGAACTGAAGGACGAAGTGAGCCCGGGCGTCTTCAAGACGCTGGAAAGCTTCATCTGCGTCATCATGCCGGTGCGGCTGAGCTGAGCACCGGAGAGCACGGGCGGGCCGCCCTGCCACCGCCGTGGAATTCGATCCCGTCTATCTTCTGTTGGCCGTCGCGATTCTCTCGCTGTTGCTGTTCTCGTTGAACCAGCGCCTCGCCTCGCCCGTCATCGCCATTTTTGTACGCTGGTTGCGCTGGCTGCTGTTCGCCCTCGGCGGGGCCTTTCTGCTCATCGCGTGGGGGGCGAGCACCCGGCCGTTTTGGGTGCTGGCACTGGTCCTGTTTCTGGCCTGGTTTCTGGTGGAGACCGTCTACAACTGGGTCGCCATCTCCGCGTTGAACCAGAGCCCCCTGCCGCTTTTTCCCCGCTATGTCGTCAACGCGAGCGGCGAGGAATGGCCCACGCACCCCCGGCTGCTCAAGGCCCGGGAATGGCTGCGGAACCACGGCTTCAGCCAGGTGCAGTCCCTCAAGGCGGAAATTGGCGGCGGCATCTACCTGCGGCTGTCGATCTATCAGGACCGCGCGGCGCAAACGCGCATCCAGGTGACGTTCGTGCCCCAGCCCAACGGCGCCATCTCCGTCTGCTACACCCTGGCCTCGCGCCGGGGCGACGGGCTGCGCTACGTGACCGACAACCTTTATCTGCCGTTCGGCGGATTCTACCCGGAAAACTGGCTGGTGGAACGGGACCCCTGGATCCGCGGCCTGCCGCGGCTGCTGGCGCGGCATCAGCGGCGCGTGGACGCCGCCGGCAGCCCGCCCGTGGCGTGGACGCTGGAGCCGGTGGAGGATCTCAATCAGCAGCAGTTCGAGCTGGAGCGGTTGAACACCGAGCTCGGCTTTCTCCTGCCGTACGAGCAGCGCGAGGAATTCGGCAAGATGACCCACGAAGGCCGGTTTCGGGTCTGGCGCGAGGTATGGATGCTCAACTACTTCGGCCGCGCCACCCGCTACGAATGACCACGCCGGCGGACGTCAGCCGCCGATATAGCTCATCTCGACCTTGAGCCGCGATTCGTGGCGGGCGAGGAGTTCCGCGCGTTCATCGGAGTAACGGTCGAGCCGGCCGCGCCAGACCCGGCCGAGATACGCAAACAACTCATCGTCGCTGGCGCCGGCGCGCACTGCGCCCAATACATCCCAGCCCGCCGTCGCAAAAAGACAGGTGAAGAGCTTGCCGTCGGCGGACAGGCGGGCGCGGTGGCAGTCGCGGCAGAAGGGCTCGGTCACGCTGCTGATCAGCCCGATCTCACCCCGGCCGTCGCGGTAACGGTGGCGCGCGGCGACCTCGCCCCGGTAGGCCGGGCTGCACGGGGCGAGCGGCCAGCGGGCCGCCAGCCGCGCCAGAATTTCCTGGGCGGGCACCACCAGGTCGCGGCACCAGCCGTTGGAATTCCCCACGTCCATGAACTCGATGAAGCGCAGGGGGAAGCCGTGGTCGCGGGCCCACGCCGCCATTTCCGGGATGTCGTTGTCGTTCACGCCGCGCTGCACGACCATGTTGATCTTCACCGCCAGGCCGAGCTGGGCCGCCGCGTCGATGCCCGCGAGCACGCGCGCGACGTCGCGCCCGCGGCCGCCGCCGCTGAGCCGGGCGAAGGTCTCAGGCCGGAGGCTGTCGAGGCTGACGTTCAAACGGTCGAGCCCGGCGGCCCGGAGGCTGGCGGCGGCGGCCGCCAGCAGCCAGCCGTTGGTCGTCAGCGCCACGTCGGGCACGCGCAACTCGTGTTTGAGCAGATGCACCAACGCGGGGACGTCGGCCCGCAGCAGGGGTTCGCCTCCGGTGATGCGCACCTTTTCGACGCCGGCGCGGATGAACTGCCGCAGGATGCGCCGCAGTTC
>CAZAFS010000211.1:0-5829 GCA_964484165.1 uncultured Opitutaceae bacterium
AGTTAAGCGGGAAGCGCCAAGAGCAAAGCGCTAAGAGTAAAGGGGTTAGAGCCAAGGACGAAGCGGTGGAGGCTAAGTGGGTAGCATTCTGAGTATTGAAATTCCATTGAGTAAGGCGTCCAATGGGTCATGAGACCACATTGGCGTTTTGAGGATCTTGAAATCTGGCAACTAAGCCGCGATCTGGCCGTCAAGTTTCACACAGTCGCGGAGCGCTTGGACCAGCGGAGATGCCATCGTTACGCGGAACAGCTGAGAGCGGCAGGCCTATCATTGCCTAATAACGTCGCCGAGGGCTCGGGCAGCGAACACGCCAAGGAGTTCCAGCAATTCCTCAACATCGCCCGACGTTCATTGTTCGAAGATGCATCAATGCTCTTGGTTTTCGAGAAAATGGGATTCGTCGAGACGGACGAAGTGACTACACTCCTAGAAAACTGCGACCACCTGAGCCGGAAAATCACGAGCTTGTCTCGGACGCTATGACCGATGGCCCTTCGCGCTTACCGCTTTGCGCTAAGCGCTCAGCGCCGGTCAGCCAAGGTCTAGGTAGGCACGCACCTTGCGCTGGATTTCAGTGCGACGGATATAGCCAACGGCCCCGGCCAGGCGCAGGATCGCGTGCTTGCGGACCGTATAGATGAAGGCGCAGTCGATCAGGGTCGAAGAACCGAGCCCCTCCGCGCTGTTGAGCACCACTTGATGCTCCCGGACGCCCTCCCCCGGCTGCTTCTTGCTCCCCACCAGAACGTTGATCCGTTCCATCCGGGCATCATCCAGCCGCGCCTCATGCGACAGCACCACCGCGGGGTGCCCGGACGTGTCTTTGGCGTCCACCGGGACGAAAACGATGTCCCATCGCCGAAGCTTCACAGTGTCTCTCCGAACGAGTTGGCCAGATCGATCTCGCGGGCGGAGTGTTTGAGACTGTCCGGGGCAGCCGCCGGCACGTGCTCGGGGACATCGTAGGGCACGATCTGCACCATGCCCGCCGGAGTCCTGACCAACACCGGCGTCTTGGTCCGGATGACCGTGCGCGTGACTCGGCTGAAACCCGCCTTGGCCTTGGACACGTTGAGGGTGGTCATGAAATTGGTCATACCCGTGACCGGCGGAAGGTCAAGCGCGCGGTCCGCGCAATTGAAGATTCAAAACTGAAGACCGAAGATCTTCCCGCGGTCACTGCTTCGGCAGCTGTCTTCCTTCTTCCTTCTTCCTTCTTGAATCGCCGGATGAACGCCCTTCGGGGGCATCCGGCGGCGCGGGGGTGACGTAATAGTCCTTGTACGACTTGTCGTAGTACTGGGAATAGTAGTAGCCCGAGACGGCGAGGTTGAGGTTGTTGAGCACCGCGCCAAAGCATGGCACGGTCGTTTCGAGCAGCTTGCGAGCGCAGAACTGGGCGGACTTGCGGCGAACCTTGTTGAAGTGGAGCGTGAAGAGACAGCCGTCGACCTGCGGCAGGATCATGAGCGCGTCGCTCACCGCGGCCATCGGCGGGGTGTCAAAGAAGATCCGGTCGTAACGCGTGCGCAGCTCGGCGACCAGCCGCTCCAGGGCTGGGTCATTGAGAATCTGCGTCGGGTTGTGCGCCCGTCCGCCTGCGGGGAGGATGTCGAGGGAGGGATGCACGCCGCGGACAATGGCCTCGTCGGGCGTGATTCGGCCTGCCACCACGTCAATCAGCCCGCACTTGTTCTCCTTGCCGAAAATGCGGTGGACGGACGGACGGCGCAGATCGCCGTCAATAATCAGCGTGCGTTCGCCATGCGCCGCGAACGCGAGCGCAAGATTGGACACGATGAACGACTTCCCCTCCCCCGGCAGCGTGCTGGTGATCAGCAGGCATTGGGCGGACTTACTCTGCTCCCTCAGCCGCAAGCCAGCATAGAGGTTGCGGAAGGCCTCGGAGACCAGCCGGTCGGAATCGTTGACCACGACCGTAGCCTTTTCCGAAAAGTTCTGGCTCCGCATGTGCGGAACGACGCCGACAAGAGGCAGACCGATCACGCCTTCGATGTCGAAGACGCTCTTCACCCGGTCGTCAATAAAGGCCACGAAGAAGGCCACGGCCACGCCGATAGAGAGGCCGCCCACGACGCCGAGGCCCAAGTTGCGGGGAATATCGGGGGTCACCGGTATCCACGACGGCACAGCCCGGTCCAGCAAGCGCGCATTCTGGGTTTCAATCGAGCCCGAAACCGAGGTTTCGCTCATGCGCGAGAGAATCTGCGCCAGCAATTTCTCGTTGACCTCGTACTGCCGCTGAAGGTTGTCGTAGTCCACGGCGAAACGGTCGAGGTTGAGTGAATCGGTCTCCTGGGCGGCGAGCGCCTGACGGGCCTCTACGTTGTTGTGCAGGGCCGTCTGGTACTCGGTTTCGATGGTGGCCTCGGCGGCGGCGACGGCCCGATCCAGCTCGCGCTGGGTCTGGGCGAGGGAGCTCACCGTCTCGATCATCTTGGGATGCTTGTCGCGGTAGCGCTCGCGGACCCAGGCGAGGGCAATCTGCAGGCTTGCCACTTGCTGCATGAGCTGGGTGATCAGCGGCTGGCTGGCGATGAAGGGCAACTCTTTGAGGTCCTGATGCTTCTGACGGCGATCCTGCACCTGCTTCCAGCGCACCTCGGCGTCAGCGAGGCGGTTGGTGCTTTCAGTCAAGTGGCCGTTCAGCGCCTTGAGCTTTTCCGTGTTGATGTCCTTGCGCTGGTCGAGCGACACGAGGTTGTTGCGCTCGCGGTAGGCCTGGAGTTGGACCGCCAGTAGGTCCACCGTCTTGCGCTGTTGTTCCGCGCGATCTTTGAGGTCTTCAACCGCCTTCAGCGATCCCTCGCTGCGGAGGTGCTCGTTATAGGCGATATACTCATCGACGATGAGATTGGCAACCAGCGCCGCCACCACCGGATCGCGATGTTGGAACCGGATGGCGACAATCATGGTGGCCCGTAGCGGGTCGATCTTGCGGCCGGAGGCGACGATACTCTCCGCGCTTGGCGTCCGCCCCTCCGGTGTGCGGAATGGCGCCGCCAAGCGCTCAAGATCAGCGCCGGTCACCCGCGCTGCGACTTTCTGGGCTATCAAAGTGCTTTCCAGGATCCTAACCTGCGTGTTGAGGTCCTCGGCAGAGCGCACCTCGTTGTCCACCACCCCCTGCACCTGCATGATCACCGGGTCGCGGCGAAAGATCTGGACCGTGGCGGTGGATTGAAAGAGCTTCTGGCGCGTGAGCGTGTAGACCAGAACCGACGAGAACACCAAAAGGAAGACCGCCACGATGTACCAGACGCGCTCGCGCAGCGTCAGCAGGTACTGCTGGAACGTGCGCTGGGCCACGGTGCTTCCGTACTCGTAGCCGTAGCCATAGCCGGCGTATCCCGCGTAGCCGGGAGCAGCGGACCCATGCTCGCCGGACGGGGGAGGGTTCAATGGCGGGGTGGAATCCATCGGCAATGGGCTGGCATCAGGCTCTATTCATTTCACCGCAGTTCAGGACGAACCCGTCGGAGCAAAGCGCGAAGCGGAGGTTAGTGGGCAGTAGGCGGTGGGCAGAAATCCAGAACCCAGCTAGTCGCGCTCTCGCCGACGGCCGCACCAAGTTTGCACCCCTACCCTTGTGGTCCCTGTGTTCTTTTGTGGACAGACCCAATGGCCACGAGGGATCACAAAAGAGAGAACCTCCCTGAGCTCTTGGCGCTCTTTTGTGGCTAAAAAGTGTAGGATTCATTCGGGTCAAAACAGGCGCTCGGGGACATAGATCACATCCCCCTTTTGCAGCAGCCAAGTGTCCTTGACGCGGCCTTGGATGATCTCATCGGCGTCGATGACATGCGTCTCGATCTTGCCGTCGGACCGCGCGCGGGTGAGCTTCACCCTGCTGCGGTCACCCAGCCGACTGAACCCGCCGGCACGGGCGATCGCATCCAGCAGGGTCAGCGGCTGTTCCGGCGGAAACGTCACTACGCCGGGGCCGTTGACCGCCCCCAACACGTTGACCGTCCGGGCCGCGTACTCGACCACAATGACACTGACTTGCGGGTTCACCAGGTAGTCGCGATTGTACAGGTCCCGGATCAGTTCGCCGGCCTGGCGCACCGTCTTGTCCTTGAGGTTGACCGTGCCGATCAGCGGGAGGGTGACCGTATATTCCTGCGACAGGCGGACGTCCCGGCTGAGATCGTCCTCCTGGAAGATCTGCACCCGGATCAGGTCGGACGCCAGCAGCGTGTAATCCGGCCGTGTCGCCGGAGGATCTTCTTTCGCGGGGGCGGCAAACTCGGCGGGAAGCGCGCCCGGTCCGGCGACGGCCGCCGGAGGACTCTCTCTGGCGGGCGCGGAGGCCTGGGCTTGGAGCGAACCGGGCCCGGCGGCCAACGCCAGGCAGAAAAAACAAGTTGGAATCAATCGGGATATTATGAAACGCATGCCAACAAAACGGGGAAGACCGCACGATCTTCCCCCGCTTCAGAGAGGTCAAGCCCCCACCGTCATCAGTACCGGATGGAGCCCGAGATGCTGAACACGTTGTCGGTGAAATCGACGGGCAGGTTCGAGCTGTTGTTCCGGTAGGTGTACCCCGCCTGGAAGGTCAGGTACTTGTTGCACTGCTTTTGGACGCCCACCGTACCCTCCCAATAGTGATCGCGTTCGCCGGTGGCGTAATCCAGATCGCGATAGGTGACGGCCACGCTGCCACTAAAGCCTTCCTCGAACGCGGTCCGCACGCTGCCGGTGAAGGAAAGGACCTTTTGGGAAGTGCCGGTGGCCGCGTTGCTGAAGTCATTCGAGACTCCGAGCAGGACGGTGGTCTTGGGGGACAACAGATAGGTGAAATTGGAATCGGTGCCGAGCAGCGACTCGTTGCCGCCGGTCCCCAGATGGCGCTGAGTGTAGCCGATGTGGAACTCGCCGCTCAGTTTTTCCGTGAAATGGCCGCGGGCGCCAACGCCAAAAAAGCTGTCAGTGTCCGTCGGGAGGTTCTGGGCCAGGTCGGTCTCGCGGTAACGGTAATCCACACTCAGGTCGACCTTCGGCAGCAGCTCGTAATAAAAGTCGGCCGGGAAGCTGTACTGATTGGAGGTGACAAACCCGGCCGTCTTGTAGTCGGTGCGGTCATAGCCGGCGCCGGCGGCAAACGAGGTCTTGTCCGACAGGCTCCATTCGCCGCGGCCGCTGAAATCAGTGACGTCGCGGCGCACGAGGATGCCGAAAAGGCGGGCGTCGAGGTTGTTCTGCGTCACCTGATTGTACGACGCATTGAAAATACCCTTCGTCTTGCCGTTGTCGTAGATGGAGTTGAACGTCACGCTGGCCATATTTGAATTCTGGCTCGTTTCCCTGTCATACCGGGCGAAAGTCTCGGAGACCGTGAACGCACCCTTGGTCAGCGAATTCTGGCCAAACACCAACTGTAACCCGGGCGTGAAGGTGGTGGTGTAGTCGCTCTTCGCGCTGTTGGTGCGGAGGAAGATGTTTTCGTCGTATTGGAAACCGACCGTACCGGTGAGGAAGAGCTCGGACCCATCGCCCACGGTCAGCGCGCACCGTCCCGGAAGGGACAATCCGACCATCCCAACGAGGACAAAAACGACCCGGGCGATCGTTCTTTGGGTGTGCATGATACGATCTGATTCAAAGGCGGCCCGAAGCCACTGGAAAGCACCTTCCACTCCTCGGCTTGGGCAGTTAGGTGATTGGTCGAATGAGGATTAGACCCAATCGGCGACATCTCGGAAGATATTGCGTACCGCGGCAAGAGCAAAGTTTTGGCAACAGGGTGCACTTCAGCAAAGGGCGCCGGCCTCGCGCGGAAAGCCACGGTTCGGCGACGGA
>CAZAFS010000212.1:0-5824 GCA_964484165.1 uncultured Opitutaceae bacterium
TAGACGCCGCCGAGGAAACGCTCGCGGACGGTTTCAAACCCGGCGAGCGGAGCGCCCGTCAGCGCCATCCAGGTGCGCCCGCAACCGGCAAGCTGGCCGGGATCGAATGGTACATACGGGTGGGTCGCCATTCCCAGAATGCCGTCCGCCATCTCGGCTTTGACGATGAACTGGGCGTATTGCAGGTTCAGCAGGTCGTTCGGAAGGTGCCAGCTGGTGGCGAATTCGCAATAGGTGAACACCGAGAGGGCGCGCGCCGTTTTCGAGCGGTTGGTGACGCGCAGCCGCCAGTATTCGAAGGTCTGGCCCAAGGGAACGAAATAGGTCGATTCAGTCTCGATGCCGGCGTAACGCGACTTGATCGTGGTGTAGGCCGTGCCGTGCCGGCAGGTGGACTTGTAGCGGGTGAGCGGTTTGCCGACCGGCTGCCAGGAAGCACTCCAATAATCGCCACTGTCGCGGTCGCGCAGATAAAAATATCGGCCCGGCTGGTCCATCGGCACCGAGTTGGAGCGCAAGCGCAGAAAGCGGCTGCTCAGCGCGCTGCGATAGAAGCTGTAGCCGCCGGCGTTGTTGGTGATGATGGCGCCATACTCGATCGAGCCGAGATAGTTGCTCCATGGGCGCGGCGTGTCCGGGCGCGTGATGACGTATTCCTGGGCCGCATCGTCAAAATGGCCGTAGTTCATGGGTCGAAGGGCAAAGCCGGAGGCCGCGACCGGCAGGAGTCGCAGCCGGGGGAGTTAAGCCGCCGGTCGAGCCGGAGGGCGAGGCAAAAGCGTCGGCGGGCGAGCCCGTCGGAACCGGCCGCGGCCGCGCGCGCTGCCACGCCCCGGCTCGGGGCCGTCCGTCGAACCCGCTACAGCAAATCCGCCGCCAGCTCGGCCAGTTTGGAGCGCTCCCCCTTGGTCAGCTTGATATGGGCGGCGATCGGCTGGCCCTTCATTCGGTTGTGGCAAAACACGAGGCCGTTGCTGCGCGAATCCACGAAAGGATTGTCGATCTGCGCCGGGTCGCCGATGAGCACGATCTTGGAGCCCTCCGAAATGCGGGTGATGACGGTTTTCACCTCGTGCGGGGTGAGTTGCTGGGCTTCATCCAGGATGAAGAAGCGCCGGGCGATGGAGCGGCCGCGGATGAAGCAGAGCGCCTCGATCTCCACCATGCCGTTCTTGATGAGGCGCTCGTAGGGCTTCACTGCCGTGCCGTTGGCGTGCCCGTTCAGCGCCGGGTGGGCGGCGGCCTGCAGCAGCGCCTCCTCCTTTTTCTTCTTCTTCCGGCTGGCTTTCTTGCCGATGAACTGCGGCTCCTTCGGCGGCTTGGATGGCATGAGCACCTCGAGCGCGTCGTAATAGGGCTGGAGCCATGGCTTCATCTTTTCCTCGAGGGAGCCGGGCAGGAAGCCGATGTCCTTGCCGAGCGAGATGACCGGCCGCGAAATCGCGACGCCATCGTAGCGTCCGTGTTCGTCGCACGTCTGGTAGAGCGCGCAGGCGGTGGACAGGAGCGTCTTGCCCGTGCCCGCCTTGCCGAAGCATGTGATGAGCGAGATGCTTTCGTCGAGCAGGGCATCCATGAAGAACTGTTGCTCGAGATTGCGGGCCCGGATCGGGATCCCGCCCGGGGCCTTCACATACTCGGGCAGGCGCAGCCGCCGCACGAGGCCGGCCCCATAGTGGCGGGCCGGCATGGTCTTGCCCTCGGAGGAGACCAGCAGCAGATAGTCGTTGATGGCCAGCGGTCCGGCCGGCTCGTCCGCCAGCTCAAACTCCCCTTCCGAGGCAAAGCGCTGCAGCTCGTAGATGGTGACCGGAACGCGGCGGTACGACTCGTCCTCGGGATTCTCTGGCACCTTGTCGTTGAGATAATCCTGGGACTCGAGGCCGACGGCCCGCGCCTTGAGCTGCACATTGACGTCCTTGGTCACCAGGATCGTGGGCGGCGGGAAGGTCTCCTGGACAAACAGCGCACAGGCGATGATGCGGTTGTCCTTCTTGGTGAGGTCGGGCAGGATGGCACGCAGGCGCTGCATGGCCGGCGAAGCGCGGTTATCCTCGACCAGGTAGCGATTGATGATCACCGACAGCGTGCCGCCGTTGGGCAATTCGACGCCTTCGAGCATCGATCGGGAATCGGGCAACAGTTCCTGCAGGACACGGTGCACGCGTCGGGCATTGCGACCCCGTTCCGTGGACTGCTCGCCCTTTATGGCGTCGAGTTCCTCCAACACTTCGACGGGGATGGCGAGATTGTTGTCCTCGAATTTGAAAATCGACTGCGGATCGTGCAGCAGGACGTTCGTATCGAGGACGAAAGTCTTTACCTTCCCGGTGACCTTGAGCTGCGGTTGGGGGGCGATGACCCCGCTCAGGTGTTCCATCGATGGGGATATCTTGTGAGGAACTGTGTAAGTTTTTGGTAGCTTGTCGATACCGGAGTCCGGCGATCGGCAAAAAGGGGCCCACGATCAGGTGAAAATCGGAACATGCCCGCCAAGCCGTTGCTTCACCTATTATAGTCCCTTGCGGGAATTGCGCCATCCAGCGCTTGATTTTGCCCAAAAAGAAGGCAGGCCGCCTACCCCTAAGCGGCCCGCCATTTACTTTCTTTAGTTACCCCAATTCTCCCGCTAAGCGGAAGAGAGTGTAGCTATAGCACCCACGTAAGACGCATCCGGCTGCCAGGACTTCAATGTGCCGACGCTATATTAGCAAAAATTGTGACGACCATTGGGTTGACTACACGGGCGGTGAAGCCTCCCGAACTTTTGCCGGCCGGTACTGTCCGTTGGTGCGCGGCCGGGCCTGTCGCCGAAAGCTGCGGCCGCGCTATTCGCGAGATTCATATTGCGCAAGTTGCGGGATTCCGGGCATGGCGCCGCTCGGATCACTCCTGAAAGTAACATTGCTTTTACAGACGCCGCCGCCTAACCTTGATTGAATTTTAACCCCCCAGTCCTCCCATGTGGCAAAAAACAAAAGAGCAACTGCCCGCCATCCTCATCACTGCAATCATCGTTGTCGGAGCTGCGTTTTGGATCCATCTGAAAACCGTCAATGACATGGCGGACCGCCAGCAGCAGGAGATCTCCGCCTTGCGCGACCAGACCAATGCGCAACTCAAGGCGACGGCTGAGGAGACCCGCCGGCAGATTGACGCGGTCAACACCCTCCTCAAGGACGCGATCCAAAAGCGCGCCGCCGATGTGTTTATGACGCAGCAGGAGGTCGAAAAGATGAACGCGGACCGCGTGAATCAGCTGGCAGAAGCCATCGCCCAGAAGATCCAGCCCTACAATCCCCTGCCGAAGACCCCCGAGGAAGCGGAACGCCAGCAGAACGAACAGGTTGACAAGGTGTCCTCGCGCCTCGCCGAGCGCATCCAGCCCATTCTGGCCGACATGGCCAAGGATCAGCACCTGACCCGCGACCAGATTGCCGCCTATAGTCAGAAGATTTCCGACCAAATCAGCAATGTCCTGACCTCCGAACTCGCCGCCAATCAACAGCTCAACAACAACCTGATTGCCACCGAGGCCGTGGCCCGCGATTCGCTCAAACTCGCCCAAGAGGTCACCGCCCTGTATCTCAGCAGTTTCAAGGATCAGTCGCTGGTCACCCGGATTCTCACCCTGCCCGCCAACGTCGTGCGCGACGCCGCCCATCTGAGCATCGTTGACAGCACCGAGCGCAAGAAGCTCGAAGAGCAGTACGCGAATGAGATGAACGTGCTGGAGAAGCGTCTCTCGGATATCGAAGCCCAGGCGCCGAAAAAGTAGTCTCTTCCCCGGATTTTTCCGGTTCAAGGCCACGCGCCCACCGCGCGTGGCTTTTTTGGACCCTGAGCGCCCACCCGCGCGGCCGGGCGCAAACCAGCCCGGCCACGGACTCGGCGGCCTGGCCGCACCAGCTGGCGCGACGTCCCGATCCCGCTAGAGCGCGGGCGCGAGGGACACACACTGATAAAGGACTCTGCCGTTGGAATACGACGTCGACCCGGTCACGAAAAGCTGCCGGCCGGCGGCGGCAAACGGCAGGCCGCTGGCCAGGCGTTGAGCCAGTCCGTCCTCCTTTTCGATGGCCGCGATCCAGTCGGCGTCCTGCGCCAGCACAAACATGGCGTTCGGCGGGGCGACCAGCACGGAAAAGGCCGCCACCCGGGCGCCCCGCCGCTCCCCCGCCACGACCGCTTCCGCGGGCGCCCCTGGCACCGCGGCGGTGGCCGCCTGCGCTTGTTTGACCTCCAGCTTGATCATCCGCGCCACGGCCTCCGGCCCGGCGTCGCCCAGGACCTCGCTCACCCAGTCCAGGAGCAGGTTGCGCACGTCATTCAAGTCGGACGCGTGCGCGATGGGCTCGATGCCGCCGGTCTTCCGCATCGCCTTGACCAGGCTGGAGATCTCCTTGAGGTAAACGTTCTTTTGCGAACCTGGGATGTAGTACATCACCACCAGGTGCACCGGCTTGCCGTCGGCGGCCCCGTAATCGATGCCCTGCGACGACCAGCCGATGGCGCAAAAAAGCTCGCCTTCCTCGCGCCGCGCGCGGACGTGCGGCACCCCCACCCCCAGACCGATGCCCGTGTTGCACTCCTCTTCGCGCCGTTGGATTTCCTCGATGGCATCGGTGCCCACCTCGATGTCGGGGTTGGCGTCCAGAATGCGGGCGAGGAATTCCAAGGCCCGGGCCTTGCCCGAATCGGGCAGTTCGAAGAGCCGGCCTTCCTGCAGGGCGGTCAGTATGCTGCGCATGATCTCAATTCAACTAGTCGGTGCCGAATTTCCGGGCAAACCACATCTTCACGTTGTGCGTCAGGACGCCGTAAGCGACCAGAAATGCAGCCAGCCAGACAAAGAAGACCGGCGGCAGCGGCACGAAGCCGAGATAGCGGGCGAGCGGTGAGAAGGGCAGCCAGACGCCCGCCGCCATGATGAGCAGCGTGGTCAAACTCATGGTCATGCTGGCGCGGCTTTGAATAAACGGCAGGCGGTAGGTGCGGATGATGTGCACGATGAGTGTCTGCGTGAGCAGCGATTCGACGAACCAGCCGGTGTGGAAGAGCTTCTCCAGATATGTCTTTGTCGCCTCCGGGGTGCCCGCGGCACCGAATGCGGCGCAGCCGAAGAAATAGAGCATCAAAAAAAACGTGGCGTAGTCGAAGATCGAGCTGATGGGCCCGATGAAAACCATGAAATTCCGGATGCTTTTGATGTTCCAGCGGCGCGGCTTGTTTAGGTACTCCAGGTCCACGTTGTCGAGCGGGATACCGGTCTGTGAAAAGTCGTAGAGCAGGTTGTTCACCAGCACCTGGATGGGCGCCATGGGCAGGAACGGCAGGAAATAGGCCCCGCCCACCACGCTGAACATGTTTCCGAAATTCGAACTGGCGCCCATTTTGATGTACTTGATGATATTGCCGAAGACCTTCCGGCCCTCGATGATCCCGTCTTCCAGGACGAGGAGGCTCTTTTCGAGAAGGATGATGTCCGCCGATTCCTTGGCGACGTCCACCGCCGTGTCGACCGAGATGCCCACGTCGGCCGCCTTCATCGCCAGCACATCGTTGATCCCGTCGCCCATGAACCCGACGACATGTCCCTGGGCCCGCAGCGTCTTGATCACCTTCTCCTTTTGGTCGGGTGTCAGCCGGGCCAGCACGTTGGCTTCATCCACGGCGTGGGCGAAGGCCGCCTCGTCCAGCGCGGCCAGCTGGGGGCCGGACAGGATCTTGGTGATGGACATGCCGACATCGTTGCAGACCTTGCGGGTGACCAGCTCGTTGTCCCCGGTCAGAATCTTGACCGCCACGCCGGAGCGGGCCAGCG
>CAZAFS010000213.1:0-5795 GCA_964484165.1 uncultured Opitutaceae bacterium
GGACCCGATGCGCGGGTCTGGCGGGTAAAGCAAGCTGTGCCGGTTCCCGCCGGCTTGCGGAGGCGAGCCACCCTCGCTGCGGGACGATGCCACCGCTTTTACCGCCCGCTCCGGGCTGCGCCTCGCGGCCACCGACTCCAGCGCTTCCCCCGCCCGGCGCCCGCGAGCCGCGCCTTGTGCCGACCGCTCCGTCCGCCTGGCCGGCACCTCGATCGTCTCGATCCTCTCCAATTCGTTCATCTTGTTTCCTTTCGACCCGGTCAACCTCCGGGCCGCCGGGAGCCAGGCTGACTGAGCGCGCCAGCTGATGCTGTGCGGTCAGGGTTAGCGACCGGTGCACGGCGCGCGATTGGACAGCAACTCCAACAATAGAGTGCGCCGGACCGCCGCCGTCGGAGAGGGCGCGGGCGCCTCCCCGCTTGGCGCCTCCAACGTCCTCGCTTTGGGACGGACTGGCGGCCAACCGCCTGCCCGCGACTTCCGGCGGCGGAGCGGATGCCGCATCAGGCCCCGCGTCGGGTAGTGGGTCAGTTTGCCTGAATTCAGCGGCGGCTGTAGGTCGGGGTTTCTTGTCTCGCCGAAGCTTTGCGCGAAGGCGGAATCCCCGACAGAGGGAGGTCGGCGGCTTCGGTGTCGGGCGTTCCGCCGTCGCCAAGGCTATGGCGGACAGGAAAGCCCGACCTACACAAACTGACCCACCACCCCGCGCCGACGTGCCTTGATCTTCCGCTTGCACTCGAGTAATGGATGCGCACGTTCCCGCAGTGCTTTCGGCCGAACGGATCCCCCAAAGAAATGCCTCCCCGCGTGATGATGGCTGATGTCGCCCGGCAAGCCGGCGTGCATATCACGACCGTCTCGCTGGCCCTGCGCAACCATCCGAGTCTGCCCCTCGTAACCCGCGAGCGGATTCAGTCGCTGGCTCGCCAGATGGGCTACCAGCCGGATCCCGCACTGCAGGCGTTGATCGCCTACCGGCGGCGGGCCCTCCCGCACAAGAGTCAGCCGCCGCTCGCCTACGTCACCCACTGGGACACGGAATGGGGCTGGAAAAACTCGCCGGCCCACGCGGAGTTCTTTGCCGGCGCCTCGGCGCGGGCGCAGGATTTCGGTTATCGTCTGGAGCATTTCTGGCTCGGCGCGCCCCGCCTGAGCCATCGGCGGATGAGCGACATTCTGTTCTCCCGCGGGATCACCGGGCTGATCATTGCCTCCCATCGATCCGAATACGGGCAGGCGCTCGAGTTCGATTGGCCGAGATTCAGCGCCGTTAAAATCGATTTCTGCCCCAGCCAGCCGGAGCTGCACAATGTGACCAACGACCAACGCGCCGTCAGCCAGCTTGCGATGCAGCGAGTGATGAGCGCCGGTTACCGGCGCATCGGCTTCATCGTCGCGCGCTGGTGGGATGACTTCGTGGATCTGGCTTGTTCGGCGGGGTTCCTTGCCGTACAGCAACGTCTGGCGGCCGCCGACCGGATCCCGATCCTGTTCTTTCCTCTGCGGCTTCCCGTCAAGGTTTCGCTGCCGCCGGCGGACGGTTTTCTGGTGCCGCGGGAGATCTTCGAGCCGTGGTTCCGCCGGTACCGGCCCGAGGTCTTGATCTCCTATGGCCCGTTTGTCCGGCCGCTGTTGACGGAGATGGGCATCGCCATTCCGCGGGACGTCGCCTATGTCGAAACCTTCCTCGGCAAGCCCGACGGCCGGACCGCCGGGATCCGGCAGAACTGCGGTCGCGTCGGCGAGCTGGCCGTTGAGATCCTCGCCAGCCAGCTGCAGCAGCACATCTATGGGGTACCAGCCTTCCCGACGACGACGCTGGTCGAAGGCACTTGGTTCGATGGTAAATCGTTGCCGCTCCGCCGCGCCCGCCCATCCCGGCAACCCGCCCACCCGGCCGCCGCGGGGGGCACACCATCCCGGCGGGCGGCCCCATGATAACAGTGCGGGCGAGGCTGCCGGTGTACCTCGCCGGAAGTGCCCGGGGCCGGACTCGAACCGACAAGCCTTTCGGCAAGGGCTTCTAAGACCCTCGTGTCTGCCAATTCCACCACCCGGGCGTTCCGATTTTGGATTTTGGATACCGGCTACCGGAAAGTGAAACCCAATCTGCGACAATGGCGGGCCGACCGTCCGTTCACGATTCCGGTCAGGCCTCAAGCCTCTCGGCTTCCGACGTCCAACGCCCCGCATCTGGTTTCCGACATCGCTATCCGGTCTCCGGCTTGTCCACCATAGCCTTGGCGACGGTGGATGCCCGCTGTCCGGTATCGGCCATCCGCTCGCGGTTGAGCCACACCTTGCAGGTGCTCTTCATGCGGGTGAGAATGTAGTACACCGTCTGACTGCGCAGCCGCACGAGCTGGCCGCCCACGATCCGCGGCACGAAATCCTGCGGCACGTCCATGATCGCCTCCGGCGTGGCGCCATCGAGTCCCTGGCAGAGCACGGCCGCCATGGCCTTGGTCAGGGTCTGCACCTGCGGGCCGAGGGTGATGCGGAAATGCGCCTCGCGCCGGTCGTCCACCTTCAGGTACACCCCGACCGTGTCAGTGCACTCCTCGTCCTTGCGCACGTCCTCGAGGTCAAAGGTGTCGCCGGGCCGCGGCTCGCACCGGGGCGAGCTGTCCGCGTAGGCGATCAGATTCTCGCGCTTTTCCGCGTCGGACAGCGCGTCGAACAGATCCACGATCTCGCCGAGGCGGGGAGGATACATGGCAAAGCGGAGTGGTGAGATCGGAGACCGGCTAGAATCCGCATCGGCCGGCGTTCGGCCTCCGCGCGATCGTCCTGCGGGGTCGGCTTTCCGGTATCCGATTTCCGGTTTCCCAAATGGCTACGCTCCTTTGGCGATGGGCGCCCGCACCCGGTTGCCCCACTCGGTCCAGGAGCCGTCGTAGTTGCGGACGTGCTGGTAGCCGAGCAGGTAGGTCAGCACGAACCAGGTGTGGCTTGAGCGCTCGCCGATCCGGCAGTAGGCGATGATGTCGTCGCCGGGCTTCAGGCCGAGGCTCTCCGTGTAGATCTTCTTCAGCTCGTCAAACGGCTTGAACGTGCCGTCGCTGTTGGCTGCGGTCTTCCACGGCACGCCCCGGGCTCCGGGGATGTGGCCGCCGCGCAGCACGCCCTCCTGCGGGTACTCCGGCATGTGGGTGATCTCGCCGCGAAACTCGCCGGGCGAGCGCACATCGATGAGTGGCTGCTTTGCCTGCATGTGCGCGAGCGCATCCTCATAAAAGGCGCGGATCTCCCGGTCGTGGCGCTTGGGCGGCACCGGATAGGCGGTCGGTGGGTAGGCGGGGACCTCGCGGGTGAGCGGCCGGCCGTCGGTGCGCCACTTGTCGCGACCTCCGTCGAGCAGCTTCACCTTGATGTGGCCGAACAGCCGGAAGGCCCACAAGGCATAGGCCGCCCACCAGTTCGATTTGTCGCCGTAGAATATCACGGTGGTGTCCGGGGTGATGCCGTGTTTCGAGCACATGGCGGCGAACGCTTCGGGCGTGACGTAATCGCGGACCGTGTTGTCCTGCAGGTCGCCACGCCAGTCGATGTGCACCGCCCCGGGAATGTGGCCGGTGTCGTACAGCAGCACGTCCTCGTTGCTTTCGACAATGCGGATGCCGGGTTCGGTCAAATGCGCCTGCAGCCAGTCGCCGTCAACGAGCGCATCGGGCTGGGCGTAGTGGGCAAATTTCGGGTTCATGATGAAGGAGTTGGGAAAAGTTCGGCGTTTGACTGGAGTAAACGGGTCAACTTACCCAGCTTGAATCCCGATGCAACCGGACCCCTGAAAATATGCCGCGGCGGCGGCGGGCGATCCCCTCTCCCGCTCGCCGGAATCAGGGCCGCGCCTCGCCCATCCGTTCGCCCATTCTGGCGTAGGTTTCACGTTGCTGGGCGCTCTGTTCGACCAGATCGGCGTCGAACCGGATCCGCCCGCGGCCGAAGAGCGTGATCACACACGAGCCGCCGAAGGCGAACATCCCTTTCTCCTGGCCCTTGCCGACCTCGCGTCCGGGGATGAAGGTCTGCCGGATGCGCCCCACGCAGGTGGCGCCGATCTCGATCATCGCCACGGGGCCGAACGCCGGCGACTCCACCAGCGTCACCATGCGCCGGTTTTCGACCAGATATTGGAGGTTGTGGCGCAGCGCGATCGGATGGACCGAGTAGTACCACCCCGGAATGAGGCGCGGCTCGCCCGCCCGGCCGTCGACCGGGAAATGGAAGCGGTGGTAGTCCGGCGGGGCGAGGCGCGAGATGAGCATGGCGCCGCCGGCAAACCCCGCCGCGACCGTTTGCTGCGCCGGCGGCAGGTGGGCTTCGCCCAGCAGCTCGGCCAGCGTGAACTTCGCGCCCTTCACATAAAAGCCCTCGGCGCGATCGACGTCGGGAAACACCAGATGGCGGCCGTCCGCCGGCAGCACCGCCACGTGGGCGCCCGGGGCCACGGGCCGCACGCCGGGTTTCAGCGCCCGGAAGAAAAACTCATTGAAGGTCCGGAAGGCGAAGGCCGACTTGGCGAATTCGTCGACGTCGAGGTTGAAATCCACGATGAAGGGCAGCACCTGGTTCACGCTGAAGGGGCGGTTCATCCGCCAGCCGTAGTACTGGGTGAAGAGGGCGCGCCGCACGAGGAGCCGCAACGCCAGGCGGCCCACGGGATTCTCGTAGGTGAAACGCAGCCAGCGTTCGCGGTAGATCTGCTCGGTCTCCACCAACCGCTTCGCGCGATGCCAGTATTGGACGGGTGCGGTCATGAAGCTTGACTATCGCGCGCCGCGACGCCCCGACGCAAAGCGGAAATAGTTCCGGCGACGAGGGCGTCACCGCTCCACCGGTTGGATAATCTGGGGACGCGACGCTTTCGGCGCAGGTGGTTCTACCCGTCTACGATACTGCCCCACGCAGCTCCCATCCTGGGGACGCGACGCCCTCGTCGCGTGTCCTTGACCAATTCCATTCGATGGATTCCATCTTTTAGAAACCGATGCCTGTTGCCAATCTCCGCCTGCCCCATCTGCCGGCGTTTGCCCGACAACCGATTGTTTTCGTGACCACGGTCACCCATGGCCGTCGACCATTGCTTTCCTGTCAGATCGCCCTCGAGGCCTTGGTCAATACGTGGACACGTTCAGCGATCGTCGATGGCTGGTATGTCGGGCGGTTCATCCTGATGCCAGATCACGTGCATCTTTTCGCACGCCCGGCTTTGAACGCAAAACCGCTTGCAACGTGGATGCAGACTTGGAAGTCGCTCACCAGCCGGCATCTCAGCGCCGCACTAGCAATAAGACCTCCGCTCTGGCAAAAGGACTACTTTGACCGCTATCTTCGCTCGGCGGAGAACTATCGAGAGAAATGGTGGTACGTGGCATTGAATCCGGTACGCAAGGCACTCTGCGTCGAGCCAGCAGAATGGCCGTGGCAGGGAGAACTTCATGAACTGCGATTCTAATCGGCGACGAGGGCGTCGCCGCTCCACCATCCGTCGAGGCTGGGGACGCGACGCCCTCGGTGCGCGCCCCTGTTTCCGGCTCATCCCATCACCAGCTCGTCGCCCTTGACCTTGAAGCTCACGGTGGCGCCCTCGGCCACGTCGCCGCTGATCAGCGCGCGGGCCAGCTTGGTCTCGATCTGGCGCTGCAGGAACCGCTTCAGCGGCCGCGCGCCGAACACCGGGTCGTAGCCCTTCTCCGCGGCCCATTCCTTCGCCTTGGCGTCGAGCTGCACCGTCACCCGGCGGTCCGCCAGGCGCCGGTTGAGGTCGGCCAGCAGGAGGTCGACGATCCGCG
>CAZAFS010000214.1:0-5791 GCA_964484165.1 uncultured Opitutaceae bacterium
CCGCGATGAAATCCGGCAAGCGCGCCATCTGCGCCGGCCCCGGCAACCCGCCCGTCCTCGTCGACGGCACCGGCTGCCTGAAGAAGGCCGCGCGCGACATCATCCAGGGCGGCGGCTACGATAACAACCTGCTTTGCATCGGCGAAAAGCAGATCTTCGTGCTCGAGGCGGTCGCCGACCAGTTTCTCGAGGCCCTGCGGGAGGCCGGCGCGGTGAAGCTCACCGCCGCGCAGCTGGACCAGCTGACCGCTGCGGCATTCACCATGGCGAAGGACGCGGGCGGCTGCTCCCATCCGGTGCTCAACCGCGCGCTGATCGGGCGCGACGCCGCCGTGCTGGCGCGCGAGGCTGGCGCCAGCGTGCCGGAAAAGACGCCGCTGCTCTTCGCCGAGACCGACGCCGAACACCCGTTCGTGATGGAGGAGCAGATGATGCCCATGCTGCCGGTCGTGCGCGTGAAGACCGTGGAGGAGGGCATCGCGGGCGCGCTGCGCTCCGAACACGGCTACAAGCACTCCGCCCTGATCCATTCGCTCAACGTGGACCACATGACGCAGATGGCCCGGGCGCTCGACACCACCCTGTTCGTCAAGAACGGCCCGTGCGTCGCCGGCCTCGGCCTCGGCGGCGAAGGCTACCTCAGCTACTCGATCGCCACCACCACCGGCGAGGGCATCACCAACCCAAGGACGTTCACCCGCACGCGCCGCTGCGTGATGGTTGACAACCTCCGCATCTACTGACGCCGCAGGCTCCCATGTCCGCAATATTGAACTTTTGTCCTGTCATCCTGAGCGCAGCGACCTGTCCGGCGAAGCCTTGGCGAAGCAGGAAGGATCCAGCTCACCTCCGTTGGCGGGCTCCAACTGGATCCTTCACTTCGTTCAGGATGACCGCAAAGGAGGTCCCATGACCCTCGCCCGCGTTGATGGAGTCATTGTCTCGACCGTGAGTCACCCCAGCCTGCACGGCAGCCGCACCATCATCTGCCAGCCGCTGGACGAGCAGGGCCGCGACGAGGGTGCGCCGCTGCTGGCGATCGACCCGCACGGCGCAGGCCTCCACCAGCGCGTCATCCTCTCGACTGACGGCGCCGCGACGCGCCTCTTCGTGAAGGACCCGAAGTCGCCGCTTCGCAACATGATCATCGGCTTGATCGATGATGAATCCCCCTCTGCCTGACCGGCCCTTACACCTTACTTTTTAAACCTTACACTCTCCTCCCCATGCGCCTCGGACACGTCATCGGCAGAGTCACGCTCTCTAGGCAGGATCCCGCCTACGAGGGTGGACGCTTCCTGCTGGTGCAGCCGCTGTCGAAGGACCAGTTCCGCGGCGCGGGCATGTCCCCGCTCGCCCAGGGCAACAGCCTGGTGGTCTACGACAACCTCGGCGCCGGGGTGGGGCACATCGTGGGCTTCACCGAGGGCGCCGAGGCGGCCGTGCCGTTTGACCAGCCGACGCCGGTCGACGCCTTCAACGCCGCCATCGTCGACCAGATCTTCTACACGCCGCCAACGTGACTACGAAGCTCCTGATTTGTAGGTCGGGCTTTACGCCCGACACACCATTTCGTCGGGGATAAACCCCGACCTACACGACTTTCACCCTCACTTTCACTCTAACATGCGCAAAGTCATCACGGCCCATGACGCCGAGGAACTCCTCCGCAAGGGCGAGTCCGCGCCCGCCGACGCCATCCTCACGCCCTCCGCCCGCGACCTGCTGCTGGGTCACGTCAAACTCAGCGGTCCCTCCGGCTCGCGGCCGGTGCCGTCCGCGCCGCCCGCGGCCGCTCCGGCGGGCCGGAAGAAGGAATTCGTGGTGCCCGACCACGAGTTCAAATGGACACCCGGGAAGGACCCGAAGACACCCGCCGAGATCGAGCGGTTCTTCCATTCGCCCGCGATCGAGGACCTCAAGCAGCGCGTCTGCGACATCGGCCGCCGCATCTGGGAGAAGGACTATGTCGACGGCAATGGCGGCAACATCACCGTGCGGGTCGGCGACAACCTCGTGCTGTGCACGCCCACGCTGATCTCGAAGGGATTCATGGTGCCGGAGGAAATGTGTCTCATCGATCTCGACGGCAACCAGCTCGCCGGCACGCGCAAGCGCACCAGCGAGGCCATGACCCATCTCGGCATCATGAAGCGCCAGCCGAAGGCCCGGGCCTGCGTGCACGCCCACCCGCCGCACGCCACCGCCTTCGCCGTCGCGGCTGTGCGCCCGCCGACCTGCATGATCCCCGAGGCCGAGGTGTTCCTGGGCGAGATTGGCTACGCCAAGTACCAGACGCCCGGTTCGCCGGCGAATGCCGACGAGGTCGGCGAAGTCGGGATCGAACACCAGGCGATCATCATGGAGAATCACGGGGTCATCGTCTGGGGCAAGGACGTGGAGGACGCCTACTGGAAGATGGAGAACGTCGATGCCTACTGCAAAACGGTGTGGATCGCCTCGCAGCTCGGTTCCGGTCTGCACACCTTCAGCCCGAACAAGCTCCGGGACCTGATCAAGCTCCGCCAGAGCCTCGGCATGGCCGACAACCGCGCCGACCTGAAGGAGTGCGAGCTGTGCGACAACAGCGAGTTCCGCCCCGGCGTCGTCTGCCAGGTGCCGGCGCCGGGCGGGGGTGACGAGGCGGCCGGCGAGCAGTCCGATCCACAGGTCGAGGCGCTCGTGCAGCAGCTCACCGACCAGATCCTCAAGCAGCTCGCGGGCAAGTAGGCCGCCAGCCCGCACTGGCCATCGTGGCGAGCCGTACGGATCAGCGGGGCGCCTTCAAATTCCGGGCCTGTCATCCTGAGCGAAGCGAAGGATCCAGTCAGATGCAGCCGAAGGCTGCGGCGGAGGCCTACTGGATGCTTCGCTGCGCTCAGCATGACAAATCCCTGGAACAAGGGGTTGTAGAAACGCGATCGTCGCAGATTGGGTTTCCCTCCTCCGCGTCGATCGGTGTAATCCGTGGTTGATGTTTTCCCGAATCGCCATTGTCGGCGCTGGCGCGGTCGGCGGTTATTACGGCGCGCAGCTGGCGCGGGCGGGGTGCGAGGTGAGTTTCCTCCTGCGCGGCGACTTGGCGTCCGTGCGGGCGCACGGCCTGCGGGTGAGGCAGCCGCCCGCCTGCGACTTCACCCTGGCGCCGGTGCGCGCGTTTGGCACGACAGCGGAGATCGGCCCGGTCGACCTCGTGGTGATCGGGCTCAAGGCCACGGCCAATGACGAGCTCCCGCGGTTGCTGCCGCCGCTCTTGGGCGGGTCCACGGCGATTCTCCTGCTGCAAAACGGCCTGGGCGGCGACGAATTCCTCGCCCGCCATTTCGGTGCGGCGCGCGTGCTCGGCGGCCTGTGCTTCGTCTGCCTCAACCGCACCGGCCCTGGCGAAATCACCTGCACGCTCCCGGGCTACCTGGCGCTGGGTGAGTTTGCCGGCCCGCCCACGGCGCGCCTGCGCGAGCTCGCGGCCCGGTTCACCGCCGCCGGCGTCAGGACCGTCGTCGCGGAGAACCTGGCGGAAGCGCGGTGGCAGAAGCTGGTCTGGAACGTGCCGTTCAACGGACTGGCCATTGCGGCCGGCGGTGTGACGACCGATGTCATCATGGGCGACGCGACGCTGCGCGCCGAGGCGCGCGCGCTGATGGACGAGATCGTCGCCGCAGCCGCGCGTTTCGGTTATGCAGTGCCGCCGGGGTTCATCCAGATGCAGCTGGACCACACCGCGGGGATGGGTCCCTACCGGCCGTCCAGTCTGATCGACTGGCAGGCGGGTCGCGCGGTCGAGGTGGAGGCGATCTGGGGCGAGCCGCTGCGCCGTGCGCAAGCCGCCGGCGCCGCCATGCCACACTTGGCGAAGCTCTACACCCGGCTCAAATCGCTCAGCGCCGCGCGACCCAACATGTCAACCAATAGTTGACATCGGCCCGTTCGCGTCACCGGTTTTCCTCGCGGCGGTCGGCTCTCAGCGCCTGCTCGGTTTGTAACGTATTACGTTACAAACGGCAGGGACGCGACGATGGCTGCGGTGGCAGCGGACACCGGGTTTACCCGCTGGCGGACTATCGCTGCGCCGATTGCCATTCTTCGCGGGTGATCGCCAGACGGTTCTCCGCGACCCACTGCCCCCGTTTTTGAAAACCGTGGGGCAAATATTTCCGAAAGGTCATGCCGAGCTTCTGCAGCACGCGCTCACTCGGTTTGTTCCAGACCGCGTGACGCGCCTCAATGCGAACGGCGCGAAGGTCCTCGAAACCGAACTGCACGATCCGCTGCGCGGCTTCCGACATGTAGCCCTGGCCCTGCTCGCGGGGGTGCGTCCAGAAACCGATATTCCACACGCCTGGCGCGGCTTCGGCGCGGATGGCGATTCGGCCGAGAAACCGGGCGGTCTGGCGGGCCTCAATGGTGAACGAATAAGCCCGATCGTCCGCCCACGCCAGCTTCGCCAGAGCGTGGAAAGCGTGGAGTTCCGATTCATTCGTGGGCGGGTTCCAAAGCATGCCGTCATTGAAGCCCGCCACGCGGGAGGCCGAGAAGACGTGCGGAATGTCTGCTTCGCTGAAATGCCGCAGTCGGCAGCGGCGGGTCTGCAGGGTAAATTCGCGAGGGAAGCGCATGGATGGCAGAAGCCCGCGATTACGCGCCTTGTGATGACCGATGGTTAAAGGCCGCCCCTTGAAGCACAGCGGGGACCAACGTCACTTCAGCTGCACGTCCCAGACCTTGGAGCGGCGCGAGGTGCCGTCGGGCCCGGTGACTTCCAGCACGACGACGAGACTCCCCGGCTTCTGGTACTGGTGATTCGGGTTCTGTTCGGTCGAGGTCTCGCCGTCGCCGAAGTCCCACTTCCAAGAGGTGATCTTGCCCCTGGACAGGTCCTTGAATGCGACGAGCCGGCGGTCCATATCGACGACCTTCCAGCTCCATTGCGCCTCGATGGGTGGGCGGAACTGCGGTTCGAGCGGCATCAGCCGGAAGGCGCACAGCTGCGAGGCGTTGCCGTACATCGTGTGGTGGCGCGAGAGGTTCCAGAAACCGTTGTTGCCGCGCTTGGTCACGTCGTCGTAGTCGATGATGGCGAAGCTCAGGCCGATGATCTTGTTCTCGGCGAGCACGGACTCCACGGCGCGCTGCGGGCCCTCCGGGCCGGCGTAGTCGAACGGCGTGATCCAGAATTCGAGCACCAGCTTGCCGGGCTGGCCCGGTTTGAAATTATAGGAGTAGGCGGCGTTGGCCCACGGCAGCTCCTTGATCCACGTGGCCGAACTCCACGCCATGCACCAGTCCTTGCCCTCCGCCGGCGTGAAAATGTGGTAGTTCTGCGCCTGCACCCCGTGAATGGCCCAGTGGGCTTCGTCCACGCTGATCCGGTCGTCGGGTGCCGCGGTGGACGCCCCAACCTCGTCCGGCGTCCAGAATTCCTTGTGGCCCTTGTCGATCAGAGGTCCGCCCGACGCGTCGCCGTCGACCACGATTTCGAACGTGTCGTTGTGCAGGTCGGGACGGGCGAAATCCCAGTAATCGTCGTATGCCTCATACAGGAAGTAGAGGCGGTTGAGGCCCTTCACCCAGCCGACGCGGATCTTGACGTCCAGGTTCTTGGGATCCGGCTTGGGGTGTTTGCCGCTGTCGTCCACGAATTGGTCCATGCCGATCGCATAGTCGTCGGGCACCATGGCCCAGTCGTCGGTGTTGCCGTCAACCCGGGGAATCTTGTCGGCGGAAAACTGGAAGACTTTGAAGGTGACGTCGGGCCGGTCGAGCGCGCTGGCGACGGAGGCCAGGCTTAGCG
>CAZAFS010000215.1:0-5755 GCA_964484165.1 uncultured Opitutaceae bacterium
GGGCAGTCGGCCTGGTGGAGCCAGCGACCGAGTTCGGCAAAATCCCCGGCCTCGAGGGTCAGCGCGGCGATGGGGTCGCGCACGTAGGCGTCGAAGCCGGCCGACACGATCACCACGTCGGGCTTGAAGCCGAGGATGGCGTCCCACGAGCGGGCGAGTTCCGCCATGTGGTCGGCGCGCGGGGTGTGCGGGGCGATGGGATAGTTGCGGCAGTTGGTGGTGTTGCGCGTGCCGGTGCCGGGATAGGCGGGAAACTGGTGGATCGAGCAGAAGAGGAATCCCTCGCGGCCGTCCAAGATGGACTCGGTGCCATTGCCGTGATGGGCGTCGAAGTCCCACACCGCCACGCGCTGCGCGCCGCGGGCGCGGGCGGCGACGGCGGCGATGGCCGTCTGGTTGAGGTAGCAGAATCCCATGGCCTGTCCCGCGGTCGCGTGGTGGCCGGGCGGGCGCATGAGGGCGAAGGCCTTGGCGTGCTGCACCAGCGCCAGATTCATGGCCGCGAGCGCCGCGCCGACGGACCGGCGGGCATGGTCGTAGATGCCCTCGAAGTACGGCGTGTCATCGTCGAAATCGCGCGGCACCTGCAGGCGTGCGAGATGGGCCGGGGTGTGCACGCCCAGCAGCACGTCCTCTGCCGCGAGGGCCGGGATGCGCCACTCCCACTCCGGGTGGGCGGCGCGCAGGTGGCCGGCGCTCCGGGTCGCGCGCAACGGCTGCTCCGGGCGCATGGCGGAACCGTAGTCGGCGCACTGGGGATCGTGCAGGATGATCATGACGGAGGATAGGCGGGTGGCCGGCGCCGGCGGCGGGCGGACCCAGGCGGGGGCGGGCGGAGGGTTGATTTCAGCAAGGCCGGATCATCGGAGAGGATCGCATCGACGCCCCAGGCGGCGAGCCGAAGCATGAGGCGGGGATGATTCACCGTCCAGCACCAGACACGATAATGGCGGCGTTGCAAGGCGGCGACGAACGCCGGCGACGCGATGGCCCGATGGTCGAGGCTCACGCCCGCCGCGGCGAGCCCGGCCAACTTCGCTCCAAGGTTCTCCGCCGTTCCGCCCCGGCTGATCAGCATGCGCGGAATGCCCGGCGCGAGCGCCCGCGCCCCGGCCACCACCGCCGCCTCGAACGAGGCCAGGATGACGTGGCGGGACGCCCGGGCCCGTTGCACGACGCGCACCACCGGAACCAGGGCCGCCGCGGCCTTGATTTCGATCTGGACGACAGCCCGGCCGCGAACCAGCGCGAGCGCTTTGGCCAGCGTGGGCACGGGCTCGCCGCGGATGCGGACGGTGCGCAGGTCGGAAAGCGCGAGCGCGGCGATGGCGCGGCGCCGGCCGGTGAGCCGGGCCAGGGTCGGGTCGTGAAACACCACCGGAACGCCGTCGCGGGTCACCCGCACATCGAGTTCGAGGCCGTCGGCGCCCAGCGCCAGGGCGCGCGCGAAGGCGGCCAAAGTGTTCTCCGGCGCCTCGGCGGCGGCGCCGCGGTGGGCGATGAGCAGGGGCCGGGAATTTGTTATTTGCGGTTGCATGTCGCTCATTGCTTATTGCCTTCCGCGTCGGCCCGCGGGACCGGAATGAGAAGAAACCATCGATAACCAATAAGCAATATGCAGGTCGTGGTGCTTTGTTCGGGCGGCATGGACTCGGTGACGGCGCTCCACTGGGCGCGGCGGCACCATGTGGTGACGGCGGCGGTGAGCTTCGACTACGGTTCGAAGCACAACCATCGCGAGATTCCGTTTGCCGCCGCGCACGCGCGGGCGCTCGGGGCGCCGCACCGCGTGATCAAGCTGGATTTCATGGACCGCCTCTTCACCTCCACTCTGCTCCGCTCGGGCGGCGCGATCCCCGAGGGCCATTACGAGGCCGCCACCATGAGGCAGACGGTGGTGCCGTTCCGCAATGCCATCATGCTCGCGATCGCCGCCGGTTTCGCCGAGAGCCAGGGCGCCGAGGCGCTGGTGATCGCGGCGCACGGCGGCGATCACGCCATCTATCCCGACTGCCGCGAGGAATTCCTGCGCGCGATGGGCGAGGCGATGCGCCACGGCACCTATGCGGGCATCGCGCTCCTGCGGCCCTTCGTCGCCCTGACCAAGGCGCAGATCGCCGTCGAGGGCGCGCGGCTGGGCGTGGACTATGCGCGCACGTGGTCGTGTTACCGGGGCGGCCGGATCCACTGCGGCAAATGTGGGACGTGCGTGGAGCGCCGCGAGGCGTTCCTCCTCGCCGGCCTCCCCGACCCCACGGTTTACGCTTTCACCGGGCCGCTGCCGCCGAAACCGGGGTCCGCGGCGGCGGTCGAATAAGAGGGACCGGCCATGCTGGTGGCGGAGATATTCCATTCGATCCAGGGCGAGGGCGAGCTGACGGGCGTGCCCTCGGTCTTCGTCCGCACCGCGGGCTGCAACCTGCGCTGCGCCTGGTGCGACACGCCCTACGCGTCGTGGCACCCCGAGGGCATGCCCATGACCGTCGAGGCCATCGTGGCCGAGGTCATCCGGCAACCCACGCCGCATGTGGTGCTCACCGGTGGCGAGCCGATGGTGGCGCCGGAGATTCATCCCCTGGCCGCGGCGTTGCGCGAGCGGGGCCGGCACATCACGATCGAGACGGCGGCCACGGTTGCGCCCGGGGACATCGCCTGTGATCTGGCGTCGCTCTCCCCCAAGCTGCTCAATTCCGCGCCCGATGCGCGGAAGCACGCGGTCTGGCGCCGCAAGCACGAGGCGCTGCGCTGGCAGCCCGGCGTGGTGCGGGCCTGGCTCGACGCCTACCCGTGGCAGTTGAAGTTCGTGGTCACCCGCCCGGACGACCTCGACGAGATCGAGGGCATGCTGGCGCAGCTGCCGCGGGACCTGCCCCGGCACAAGGTGCTGCTCATGCCCGAGGGCACGACCATGGACGTTCTGCGCCAGCGCGCGGGGTGGCTCGCGGACTTGTGCAAACAGCGCGGCTTCCGCTACGCCCACCGGCTGCAGATCGAACTTTATGGCAACAAACGCGGCACCTGAGTCCGCTCCGCCCCCCGAGGGCCCACCGGGCGCCCCGACAGGCCGGCCGCGCCGGCTTTCCGAGGAACTGGGCGACCTGCAGAGTCATTTTGCCGAGCGGTCGGTGACGTTGCGGGAGGTCATCGCGGTGCTGCGGGGGCGCGCCTACCTGCTGCTGGTGGTTTTGCTGTCCCTGCCCTTCTGCGCCCCGGTTTCGCTGCCGGGCCTGTCGACCCCGCTTGGCGGAGTGATCGCGTTGATCTCGCTGCGCCTGGCGTTGGGCCGGCATCCCTGGCTGCCCCAAAGGCTCCAGGACAAACAGCTGCCGCCCGGATTCTTCACCCGGCTGTTCAAGCTGACGGCGCGCCTGCTCCGGTTCATGGAGATCTTTCTGCGGCCGCGCGCCACCGCGTTCGTGGAGGCCCCGGTGCTGCGCAATCTTCACGCGTTGGTGATGCTGGTGGCGGCGGGCTTTCTGATGCTGCCGCTGCCGATACCGTTCACCAATATGATTCCCGCCTGGGTCATCATCCTGATCGCGGCGGGATTGCTGGAGCGCGACGGGGCGTTCGTCGCCGCCGGCTACGGCGTATTTGCCGCCGGCGTGGTGTTTCTCGCCCTGCTCGGCGGAGCGACCCATCACCTGTTCGACGCGATCAGGCGCTGGCTCGGGGGGTAGGCGCGGCCGCCGCCGCCAGGTTCAACTGCTGGAACAGGGCGCGGGTGAGGGCGAAAACGGCGGCGGGATCGCCCGCGGCGTCGATCTCGTGCAACAGGCCCTTGGCGCGGTAGTACTCCAGCACGGGATCGCAGGTGGCGGTGTAGGCCTGCAGCCGGATGCGAATAGCCTCCGGCTTGTCGTCGTCGCGCTGGATGAGCTCGCCGCCGCAGGCGTCGCACCGGCCGGCCGTGCGCGGCGGTTTGTTCTGCAGGTGATAACCCGTGCGGCATTGCCGGCAGACGCGGCGGCCGGAAAGGCGCGCGATGATCACGTCCTCGGCGGCAAAATAGTTGATGGCGGCGTCGAGCCGGCGGTGCGCCGCGGCCAGCATGTCATCGAGGGCGCGCGCCTGTTCCAGCGTGCGCGGAAAGCCGTCGAGCAGGAAGCCGTACTGACAGGTGAGGCACTGGGCGCGTTCGCGCACGAGGTCGACCACGGTGGCGTCGGACACGAGTTCGCCGCGGCGCATGGCGGCCAGCGCCACGCCCATCGCCGGGGACGGCGGATGCCTGTCGTCACGGTTGCGGGCCGCATACCGGAACACGTCGCCGGTGGAGAGGTGGCAGGCGCCGAACTCCGCGATGATGTTTTCGGCCTGGGTGCCCTTGCCCACGCCGGGCGGCCCGAGCAGCACGAGGTGCCAGGGGCGCGGCGGCACGGGGCCGGTCTTCGCGCAGTTCGCGTCGGGGCCCTGCAGCCACTCCTGACGATCGCCGGTGGAGTACATGCGTCGACGGTAAGGTCTTTTGCGGCGCGGGCGAGCGTTATGAGGGTCGGGCCGGAGCGAGAGATCCACCTATCAGGCCGGCCGGCGGCGCTCATTCGACCAGCTCATCGAGCAGCGGCGGGCGGTCCACCGGCCGGGCGCCGATCGTGAAAGCGGCGGCCACCTGCGCGAGGGCGGCGCCGGCCGTGGCGTCATCGCGGGCGTGCACCGAGGCGAGGCGGCCGCCGGCGGCGACGGCTTCGCCGACCTTGGCGAGGTGCGTGAGGCCCACGGCGGGATCCACGGCCGCGGCGGCATTGGCGCGCCCGGCGCCGAGCAGCAGCGCGGCCTGCGCGATGCCCATGGGATCGACGTCGGTGACCCAGCCGGAATCCTGCGCGGCGACGTCGCGCACGATCTTGGCCTGCGGCAGACGGGAATAGTCGTCGATCACGCGGACGTCGCCGCCCTGGGCGGCCAGGAGTTCGCGGAACTTGGCCAGCGCGGATCCGTCGGCGATTGCCTGCTCCAGCCGCCGCCGCGCGACGGCGGGATCCGCCGTGATCCGGCCGAGGAGGAGCATCTGGACGCCGAGGGTGAGGGTGACCTCCATGAGGTCGGCCGGTCCGCGGCCCTTGAGCGCCTCGATTGACTCGACCACCTCCACCGCGTTGCCGACGGCGCGCCCGAGCGGCTGATCCATCGAGGTGAGCAAGGCGCGCGTGGGTTTGCCCAGGGCCCGACCGATCGCGATCATGGCCGCGGCGAGTTCGCGGGCCCGCGTTTTGTCCTTCATGAACGCCCCCCGGCCATACTTCACGTCCAGCACGAGCGCGTCGATGCCGGCGGCCACCTTTTTCGAAAGGATGCTGGCACAGATCAGCGGGATGGATTCGACCGTGGCGGTCACATCGCGCAAGGCGTAGAGCTTGCGGTCGGCGGGCACGAGTTCCTCGGTCTGGCCGAACATGGCCACACCGATGCGGCGGAGTTGCGCCGCGCAGCCCGCCAGCGAAAGGATGATGCAAAATCCCGGGATGGACTCGAGTTTGTCGAGGGTGCCGCCGGTGTGCCCGAGGCCGCGGCCGCTCATCATCGGCACCGGCACGCCGCAGGCGGCGGCGAGGGGCGCGAGAATCAGCGAAACCTTGTCCCCCACCCCGCCGGTGGAATGCTTGTCGACCTTGACACCGGGAATGCCGCTCAGGTCGGCGACCGCGCCGGACCGGATCATCGCCTCGGTGAGGTTGGAGGTCTCTTCCGGCGTCATGCCGCGCAGGTAGATGGCCATGAGCAGGGCGGTGGTTTGGTAATCGGCCCAGTCGCC
>CAZAFS010000216.1:0-5690 GCA_964484165.1 uncultured Opitutaceae bacterium
CCGGCGGATGCTCCGGCCCCGGGGGGTGCCGATGCGACTGAGGACGGCCGGATGGCGGCGGCGATGTCGGCCATGGAAAGCGAGTTCGCCAACGTCGATGAGAACGACCCGCGGGGGATGGGCCGCATGATGCGCCGGATGGCCGAACTCACCGGGGAAAAACTCGACGGCCAGATGGAGGAGGTGGTGCGCAAGCTCGAGGAGGGCGCGGATCCCGACAAACTGGAGGAGGAGATGGGCGACGCTTTCGGCGATAAGGAGAGCGGCGATCCCGAGGACCCTTACGGCGCCGGCCCGGGCGAAACCAAAGCCAAAGCGGGGACGGAACCCAAGGAACCGAGGCAACGCTTCCACGTGCGCCGCGGACCGCCAGTGCGGGATCCGAAGCTGTACGATTACGAATGACGTCCGCGCTTGGGGCGTACCAGCAATCTCCCATTCTTGGCACCTGTCATCCTGAGCGTAGCGACCTGTCCTCCGAAGCCTTGGCGAAGGAGGAAGGATCCAGTAGGATTCAGCAGCGAGCCTCGACAGGGTCCCCCTGGATTCTTCAGTACGTTCAGAATGACAATCCAGGTCTGAAGACGCGGCTCAGCCGCCGGGCGTGACGCTCACCGTCGCGGCGCCGCGGATGTCGTCCGACGCCGCGCCGACCTGCAGATCGTAATCACCCGGGTCCACCACATAGTCCTGGGCCGGAATAGTCCAGCGGCGCAGAGTGGCGGCCGGAATGGCGAGATCGACCCGGACGCTCTGGCCCTTCGGCACGGTGACCCGTTGAAAGGCGCAGAGACGCACGCGCGGGAGCGTGGGATCGGCCTTACCCGCGCGCCGGGCGTAAACCTGCACCACTTCGTCGCCATCGCGGCCGCCCGTGTTGGCCACGTCGACGCTCAGCCGGATGGTGCCGCCGGCGGGCACGTGACGGTCAACCAGCATCACCGGGCCATAGTGGAAGGTGGCGTAGCTGAGTCCGTGGCCGAACGCGAACAACGGCCGGCCGGTGAAGAACCGGTACGTGCGATTGGCCATCGCATAATCCTGGAACGGCGGCAGATCGTCCGTCGAGCGGTAGAAGGTCACGGGCAGGCGGCCGGAAGGATTGGCGTCGCCGAAAATGATGCGCCCCACCGCGGTGCCGCCGGCCTGGCCGGGATACCAGGCCTGGAGGATGGCCGGCACATGCTCCGCTTCCCACGGCAGCGCGATGGCGCTGCCGCTGCAATTGACCTCGATCACCGGCCGCCCGGTGGCGACCAGGGCCTGCAGCAGCGCGGTCTGCGGATCGGGTAGCTCGATGCGGGTCCGGTCGCCCCCAAGGAAGCCGTCGTAGTCCACCCGCATCTCTTCGCCCTCCAGTTGGGAGTTGATCCCGCCGACGTAAATGACTGCGTCGGCCGTGCGGGCGGTTTCCACGGCCTGCTTGAACTCGGGTGCCCCGGGCCCGAACGTTTCGCCGTGATGCAGGGCGAGCGGGCAACCCGGCGCGTACGCCACGTCCACGCCGGGGCCGGCCGCGTTCCGGAGACCGTCGAGGATGGTGACCGGATGCGACGGTGTGCCGTTGTAGTTGCCCAGCAACATGCGCACCGAATCGGCATTTACGCCGATCACGGCGAGGCGCTTCAGCCGGGCGCGGTCGAGCGGCAGCACACCGGTGTTCTTCAGGAGCACGATCGACTCCTCCGCGGCCTTGAGCGCCAGGGCGGCGTGCGCCGGCGAATCCACCTCCGCCATCGTGATCCGGCTGTAGGGCACCAGTTCCGGCGGATCGAACATGCCGAGGCCGAACCGGGCGACGAAGATGTGGCGCAGCGCCTGGTCGATGTCGTGCTCGGTGAGGAGGCCCTTCTTGATCGCCCGTGTCAGGGCGTAGTACTGGCTGCCGCAGTTGAGGTCGCAACCGGCCTTCACTGCCAGCGCCGCTGCCTCCTCGGGCGTCGCCACCAGCTTGTGTGTCATCCAGATGTCGCTGACCGCGTCGCAATCGGACACCACGTGGCCGGTGAAACCCCAGCGCTTCCGCAGCAGCTCGGTCAGGAGGAACGGACTCGCGGTGGCGGATTTCCCGTCCACGCGGTTGTAGGCGCTCATCACGGCGCCCACGTGGCCCTCGCGCACCGCGGCCTCGAAGTGCGGCAGGTAGCTGTCGTAGAGGTCCTGCTCGCTCGGCTCGGCGTCGAAGGTGTGCCGCAGCGGCTCCGGCCCGCTGTGCACCGCGAAGTGCTTGGCGCAGGCGAGGGCCTGGTAGTAGTGCGGGTCGTCGCCTTGGAGGCCGGTGATGAACGCCACCGCGAGGCGGCCGGTGAGGAACGGATCCTCGCCGTAGGTCTCCTGGCCCCGGCCCCAGCGCGGATCGCGGAACAGGTTGATGTTGGGCGACCAGAAGGTGAGGCCGTAGTTCTGGCCATGCACGCCGTGGACGATGGCGTCCGCGTATTTGGCCCGCGCCTCGGTGCCGATGGTGTCGGCGATCTGGTGCAGCAGGGGGGCGTCCCACATCGCGGCCATGCCGATGGCCTGCGGAAACGAGGTGGCGGTGCCGGCGCGGGCCACGCCGTGGAGGGCCTCGCTCCAGTAGTTGTAGGCGGGCACGCCGAGGCGCTCGATCGCCGGGGCGGCGTTGAGCATCTGCGCCGCCTTTTCGCGCAGCGACATTCGCGCGATCAGGTCGTCGATCCGCCGCGGCTCCGGCTGTTTCGGATCCAGGTAGATGGGCGGCGTCGATACGACGGGAATCAGCCCGGCCGCCGCCGGCTCCTCCGCCTGCAGCTCCGCCGCGGTCAACGAGGCGACGACCTTGCCGCTGGCATCCTTCACGCGGATGGCGTTGAACACCGCCTCGTTCGTGCGGCCGATGAAGCGGATCATGAAATCCTGGTCCGGCTCCCATGGCACGAATTCGACCGCCGCCTCGATCCGGCAGGCCTGGGCAAATCCGCCGGAGCGCTTGAGCAAGTCGACGTCCAGCGCGACCGCGGTCCGGCCGAAAAAGACGTCCATCACGCGCTCGCCGCGGCCGCGACAAACCGTCTCCGCGGCGTCAATCTGGATGGTGTACCGGCCCCCGGGCAGCCCGGGCACCAAGGCGGTCATGCGCCGGCCGGCCGCCTGCACGGCGAAATCGTCGGGGTGATCACTCCCCTCGACTTTGACCCCGGCGGGCAGGGGATGGTAGTCCAGCTCGCCGGTCACGAAGATGACCGGGTCGTCGCAATTGCAGGCCGCATTCTGCTGGGCCGGGAGGGGGAGGGCGGCGAGCGCCGCCACGAGAAACAGATTGGGGTGCCGCATGATTGGAGGGGGGATTGCGTTCCAAGGGAGACGGCCCGCGGCGCCGGTGGCAAGCCTGTGCCGCGGCCGCCGCGCCCATTCCGGGCTTGGTTCCGCGGCCACTTCCTGTTGTTCGTGAAGCGATGGATCCAGAGATCAAAAGACGCGTCGTGGTGGCCAAACGCGCGGTGCGGGCGCAGACCCGGCGGTTGCACCGGGACTTCCGGCGCGCGCCGAGCGAATGGAAAGCCGACGGCACCCGCGTGACGACCGCGGACCTGGCAATCTCCCAAGCCATTCTGGGCGACCTGGGGACGGAGTTTCCGGACGACCAGCGCTTCAGCGAAGAGCTGCTGGATGCGGCGCATCCGATTCCGGTGGCCTCGCGCTTTTGCTGGGTGCTGGATCCGATTGACGGCACCAACAACTATGCGGCCGGGATTCCCTTCTGCGCCATTTCGCTTGCGCTGCTCGAAGACGGACAGCCGGTCTACGGCGTGGTGTACGACATGGCGCGCAAGACGCTGATTCACGGGGGGCCGGGCGCCGGCGCCACTGATGGCCGGAAGCGGGCGCATGTCCGGCCGGAGGCCCCGCATGACAACTCGCTGATTGCGGTTCACAGTCCGTACGACCGGGCCTTGGTGCCGCAGATCGGTTCGGTCATGCGGCAGTTCAAAATCCGCGGGCTGGGCAGCAGCACGCTGCACCTCGCCTACGTGGGCATTGGCCTGCTCGACGGCGTGCTGGACCACAACGTGCGCGTCTGGGACATCGCCGCGGCGCACGCCATCGCCCTCGGCGGCGGCGCCGAGCTTCACTACCTGCGGAACAATCCCTTTCCGTTGCGGCAGTTTGCTCTCGACCCGCCGCGCATCCACTACGTCGCCGGCAACGCCGCGGTCTGCGCCCGGATCGAGGAGTTGCTGCGGGCAGGCGGCGGAGCCTGAAGGCGGTCGATTCGCCCCGCCGCGGGTGAACCCGCTCCCGCGACGCTGCCGCCGGGGCCGGTTTCAGATCTGATACGGCTGCAACGGCGTGGGATCGAGGATCTTGGCCTTGGGCAGTTTGGTCGCCAGCGTCCTGGCCATCCAGGCGCGGGCCGGCGGGTCGCCGTGCGTGAGCACGATGGCCCGCGGCTGGCACGAGTGCGCGAAGTCCACCAATTCGTCCCGGTCGGCGTGGCCGGTCAGCTCGAACCGCGCGATCTGGGCCTTGAGATGGGTCTTGACGTCAATCTTGTCGAACAGGAACGGGTCGCCCAGCTTGGCCGCGAGCAACTGGCCGCCCGGCGTGTCGGGGTCGCAGTAGCCGACGAAGCCGAGGGTGTTCCGGGCCTGGCCCGCCAGGCCGGCGGCCAGGATGTACGAGGGCGTGCGCTCCACCACCATGCCGCTGCTGACGATGTAGAGGGCGTTCTCGGCCGGCAGCGTGCCGGGTTTGAGTTTGCGCGGCAGCGGGCGGATTTTCAGGTCCTTGAGGATCTGCCGCGAGAAATCCACCTGCTTGGTCTTGCGCGCGATGTCGTCGTAATAATCGCAGAGGTCGACCCCGAGGCCCGAGGCGTAGATCGGGCAGTCGACCAACCGGCCGAATTTCCGCGCGTCGTGAAGGATGGAGAGAATCTCCTGCATGCGGCCGAGCGCGAAGGTCGGGACGAGCATGGAGCCGCCGCGCTGAATGGTGGCATTGACCGTGTCGATGAGCCGGGCCACCTCGTGCACGCGCTCCTTGCCGGCGGGACGCTCGGTGTCCCCGCGGGTGGTCTCGGTCACGAGCGTGTCGAAATGATCGAGCGGAAACCGGGCGGCCGGGCAGGTGCGCTGGGCGTCGAACTGCACGTCGCCGGTGAAGAAAAGCTTGCGGTGCTTGTGATGGATCTCGACGCCCGCCGCGCCGGCCACGTGCCCGGCCTGGTGAAAGATGATTTCGATCTCGTCGCGCGCGCCGTGAAATTTCTTGGCGTGGCCGTAGGGCAGGGGCGTGAAGCGGCGCGCGTGGCGGTCGACCTCCTCATGGGTGAAAAGGGGATAGTCGGGAATGTGGTCCTCCGCCCGCTGGCGCTCCATCACGCTGGCCGAATTGTGCAGCATGCGCTCGATGAGCATCTGGCTGGGCTGGGTCATGATCACCGGGGCGCGCAGCTGCTCGCGCAGCAGCACCGGCAGGCTGCCGATGTGGTCGAGGTGGCAGTGGGTGATGATGATCAGGTCCAGCGTCACCCCGCGCAGCGGCGCGAAGTCCGGGGTGGCCTTGCGGCCCACCTTCTTGGGGTGGAGGCCGCAGTCGACCAGCAGGTGCAGCTCGCCGAGCTGGACGTAGAGCGAGTTGGCGCCAATGCCGCCGTCCCGGTTGAGATCAATCAGCTTCATCACTGGCGCCTAGCTAGAGGCAGGCCGCCGGCGCGCGCAAGTCCC
>CAZAFS010000217.1:0-5662 GCA_964484165.1 uncultured Opitutaceae bacterium
GGGTCGGCGGCCGGGCGGCGCAACGAATCCTGCTTGCCTGACAGCACCGGCGCAGGATCGTTGGGTCGAATGATTGCCAACGGCGGCGTCTTTCAGGAAACTTCGCCTGTAATGTGAAAATCGTCCGGCGTCTGGTGGTTGCTTTGGCGGTGTTGGCCGCCGTGGTCGCGCTCGTCGCGATCCTCGCGTTTGTCCCCGCGGTCCAGCGCTGGGCGGTGCTCCGCGCCGTCTCCGGCCGTCCCGGCCTTCAACTTGAGATGGATCGGCTGGCGGTGCGGCCCGGATCCGTCGCGGTGCGCAACCTTCGCCTCGCCTGGCCCGGAGGAAAGATGGCTTTGGCCGATGGTTCGGCCGAACTTTCGCTTTGGGAACTTGTCGCGCATCGCCGGGTGGTCATCGGCCATGCCCACGCCACGGGTCTGAGCGTCGATCTCGCGACGCCGCCGACCGCCGCCGCGCGCGCCGGCGTGGCGGCCACCGTTTCCCCGCCGGCCGCGGCGCCGGCGGAATCCCCGTCCGCCCCGTTCGGTCTTCCCGCCGTGCCGGTGTTTCCGGCGTTCAACGGCATCTTCAAGCATCTTCGCCTGCCGCTTGAGATCGTCCTGGGACAGTGTGATGTCGAAGCCGAGATCATTTACCCGCAGGCGGCGGGCCGGCCGCCGGGCCAGGTGCGCCTGAAACTCACCGGCGGCCACTTTGGCCCGGGCCAGGAGGCGAAATTTGACTTTGACGCCACCATCCGGAATCCGGATCCGGCCGCGCCGGTGGATGCGGTCGAAGCCCGCGGCACGCTGACGGCGACGCTCGGCGCGGCGTCCGTCTTCGAACGCCTCGGGGCGCACCTGGAGGCCGAGGCGAGCGGGCCGAAGCTCGTGACGCCGGCCCGCTTGCAGGCCTATGTGGCGCTGGCGCGCACCGCCGTCGGGGAAAGCTACTCGATTCTGCTCAATTCCCTGGATGCGGGCGCCGCGAGCCATCTGCTCAGCCTCAATGTGGATTATGTCGCCGGCTCATCGCAGCTCGCCGGCACCTGGCAGGTGCGGGCCAGCGACCGTCAGATCGCGCCGTTTGCCCTGGGGGTGACGCTGCCCGAGTTTTCCGCGGTCGGGGAGGGGCGGTTTGAATTCAATCCGGTGAACCTGACCGCCCGCCTGGCCGGCCGGTTGAGCGGGGGGGTCGCCCGGCTCGAGGTGATCGACGCCCGCCTGCGCGATTTCGACGGGCTGAGCACCAACACCAGCTTCGACGTGGACTACAACAGCTCCCGCGTGCGCATCTCGGAACTCCTGGTGAAGGTCAACGGCCGGACGCCCCTGCTGACCCTGCAGTCGATCCAGCCGTTTTCGTTTGAATTCGGCTCGCGCCAGCTGCTGGCGGCGGATCCGGAAAAGGAACTTTTGCAGGTGCACATCGAGGGTGTGCCCGTGGCCTGGCTGCGGCCATGGCTGCCCTCCCGGTTTGCCGTGGCCGGGGGCGAGATCACCGGCGCATTCGGCGCCTCCTTGCGCGACGAACGCGTCTGGCTGCACACGCGGACGCCGCTCAGCGTGCGCGGCCTGACCGTGGCCAAGGGCGGGCGGGTCTTGCTGCCGGCCAGCGACATCAGCCTGCAGGCCGAGCTGGAATACGCGAAGAGCGAGACCCGCCTGAACCTGACCGGTCTGACGCTGCAAACGGCCGCGGGTGACCGGCTGGAGGCGCGGGGCGGATTGCAGGCCGGATCCGGCGGCGTGCCGGCGATGGTGGCGCAGGCGGACTTCGAAGGGCAGCTGCCGACCTTGCTCGCGGCCTTTCTGCCGCTCGGCCCCCTGCAGGTCCGCGGCACGCTGGCCCTGTCGCAATCCGGCCGGGCGGTTCAGGTTGATCGCTTGAGCGTGAGTCTGCGCTCGCCGGGCGGACCGGTCGTGGCCGAGGTGACGGCGAACGAGGCGTTCCGCCTTGACACCGCCAACGGCCAGCTTGCCACCGCTTCCGGCCGGCCGGGCGAGGTGTTGCGGATCAAACTCGGACGCATTCCGCTCAGCGTGCTCCAGCCGTGTTGCGGGGCGCTGACGATGACCGGCGAGTTCGCGGGAGCCGAGCTTTCGCTGGAAACCCGCGGGGGGCGGCTGCACCTCGGCTCAGTGGCGCCATGGCGGGTCGAAAAGTTCTCGATTGGCGGGACGGGCCGGCCGTGGCTGCAGGATCTCACCGTCGAGCTGGAGCCGGGCGCGGATTATTCCAACGAGGGCGTCACGGCCACCGTCGGCGCCCTGCGCGTGGGCAACAACGCCGGCGCGAACGTACTTTCGGTCCGCGCCGAGGCCAGCTTGGGGCCGGATTTCCGTCAGCCGAAACTGCAGGGCACCGCGTCCTTCGATCTCACGGTGCCGGCGCTGGCCGGGCAGCCATTCCTCGCCGGGCTGGCGTTGTCGAGCCAGGGCAAGCTGAGCGGCACGGCGAAGTTCTCGTATGATCACGACCTGCTTGGCGAGGGCCGCCTGACCCTCAACGGCTTGACCTCGCCGGCGACCGGCGAACCGCTGCCGGTGGCGAATCTCTCGTTCCGCGCCGGCCTCAGCGAGAAAGGCGACGTGGCGCTGAATGTCCCGCTCCTGATCGATCGCGCCGGCGAACGCTCCGATCTCACCCTGGGCGCGGCGCTCCATCCGGCGCCGAACGGCCGCATCCTCGACGCCCGGATTTCCTCGACCTTCCTGGTGGTGGACGACGTCCTGGCCCTCGTGCGCTCGTTCGCCGGGCTGCCGGCCGCCGCCCCGGCCGCCGGCCCCGCGCCGACGCCGGCGGATTCCGCGCCCGACGCCCGAGCCGCCTGGGACGGGCTCACCGGCCAGGTGACGCTCGACCTGAAGTCGCTGGCCTACGGCCGCACGGCGGAGATCCGGGACCTGACCGGCCGGGTGGCCATCGAGCCCGCGCGGGTGGCCGCGGACAAGCTCGCCGGCAAAATGGGAACGGACGGGCAGCTGCTCCTCAACGCGGAGGTGCGGTTTGCCGCCGGCCAGCCGCAGCCCTACGCCTCGAAACTCGACCTCAACCTGCAGGGCTTTGAGGTCGGCCCGCTCTTCAAGACCATCGCGCCCGACCGGCCGCCGACCATCGAGGGGCGCTTCGATGTCCGCAGTCAGGCGGAGGGCGCCGGCCGCACGCTGGCGGATCTGATCGAGCATACGCGCGGCGATTTCACCCTGCAGAGCCGCAAGGGCGTGTTCCGCGGCCTGCAGCAGGCGGCGCAGGCGGCGCGCACCGCCGGGATCATCAGCAGCGCCGCCCGCCTGCTCAGCAATCTGGGCGAGAAGGTGGAAAACCTCGCCGCGGGCGCCGACGTGGCCGCCCGGGTGGGCGGCATGCTTTCCGAGCTGCCGTTCGACCAGCTCAACATGCGGCTGTCCCGCGACCAGTCGCTCAACGTCAAGCTCTCGGACTTCTCGCTCGTGTCGCCGAATGTGCGCTTGCAGGGCGACGGCCTCATCACCTACGACGCGGGCAAGAACCTGTTGAACCAGCCCATGCAGGTGCGGGTGAACATGGGGGTGATGGGACCGGTGGAAACCGCGCTGACCCGCGCCAAGTCGTCGCTGCTCTCGGGGGAACGCGATGAACTCGGCTACATGAAGCTGAAGGAACCGTTCGTGGTCGGCGGCACGCCCGGCAAGCCGGACGCGACCCAGCTTTACATGATGCTGGGGCGATCGCTGCTGGACATCCTGCGGCGCTAGGTTGGCGGGCGGCGCCGGCGCTGCCGGCGGAGCTCGTGCGGGCCGGTTCCCGGGAGAAGAAAATCAGTCTGCTCCTCGGCCCTGCAACGGCGGCTAATGCCTGCGGCGGATCCGAAGAACAGACTTTCTCCTTGCCTGCGCCTCCGGCAGCCTCGACCGTACCTGTCCCCCGGAAACCAGCCTCTTCCCCCCGGGGCGGACGCAATCGATTCGATTATGAAATCCTATCAGCCGGCGGATATCCGGAACGTGGTGATCGTGGGTCATGCCACCTCGGGCAAGACGATGCTGGCGGAAGCCATGCTCATGTGCGGCGGGGTCATCCACCGCATGGGCGGCATCGTCCAGGGCTCGACGGTTTCCGACTACCATGTCGGCGAGCAGCAGCGGCAGATCTCGATTCACGCCAGCCCCCTCAGCTTCGAGTGGCAGGAGCGCCGGCTGAACGTCATCGACGCGCCGGGTTACCTCGATTTCAGCAGCGAGGCGCTCAACGCCCTGCGCGTGGCCGATCTCGCGATCGTCGTCATCCACGCCATCCACGGCATCGGCGTCGGCACCGAGATGATGTGGGACTACGCCACCCAGTTCGGCCTGCCCAAGGCCATTGTCATCAATGCGGTCGACAAGGAGAACGTCGACTACGACCTCCTCGTCGAGGAGATCCGGGAGCGGTTTGGCGCGCAGGTGTTCCCCATGCAGGTGCCGGTCAACGCCGGCCCGGGCTTCAACCAGGTCCTCGACGTGCTCCGCAACGAGATCTGCACCTACGCCGGCGACCGCTCCGGCAAATACCAGGAGGTGCCGGCCGGCGGCGAGTGGAAGGAGCGGGTCGAAGCCATGCACAAGGAGCTCATCGAGCACATCGCGGAGTCCGACGACACGCTGCTGCAGAAGTATTTTGACGAGGGCGGTCTCTCCGAGGAGGTCCTGCGCACCGGCATCCATCCCGCCGTGCAGAAACAGGTGTTCGTCCCGCTGTTCTGCACCGCCGGCGAACCCAACATCGGCGTGGCGCGCCTGCTCGACTTCATCGCGCGCTTCGGCTCCGCGCCCGCCGACCACCCGACGGCCGAGGCGACGGATGCGGCGGGGCAGCCCTGCCAGGTCAGCCTGGCCGGCAAGGAGCCGGTGGCCTTCGTCTTCAAGACGCTGTCCGATCCCCTGAGCGGCGACCTCTCGATCTTCCGCGTCTACTCCGGCGCCGTGCACACCGGCATGGATCTCTACAACAGCGACCGGCGCGTCAGTGAGCGCGTCGGGCAGTTGTTCCGCCTCAACGGCAAGACGCGCACCGCGGTCGATGCGCTCACGCCCGGCGACATCGGCGCCGCGGTCAAGCTGAAGGACACCCACACCGGCAACACCCTGTGCGAGGCCCGGCACAACGTCGTGCTGCCCAAGGTCAAGTACCCGACGCCTTACACCCAGGCGGCGCTCAAGCTCAACTCGCGCGGCGACGAGGACAAGCTGGCCGCGGGCCTGGCCGCGCTGCACGAGGAGGACCCGGCGTTCGAGTCCCGCGTCGACGGCGAGCTGCACCAGACCATCATTTCCGCGCAGGGCGAGCTGCACCTCGAGGTGCTCTTCGAGCGGCTGAAACGGCGGCAGAAGATCGACATCGAGCTCATCCCGCCGCGTATCCGGTTCCGCGAGACCATCCGCACCCGGGGCGAGTCGAAGTACCGGCACAAGAAGCAGACCGGCGGCGCCGGCCAGTTCGCCGAGGTCTGGATGCGCATCGAGCCCGCGCCGCGCGACAGCGGGGTCGAGTTCACGGAATCGCTCAGCGGCCAGAACGTCGACCGGGTCTTCGTCCCGTCGGTGGAGAAGGGCGTGAACACCGCGTGCACCGAGGGCATCCTGGCCGGGTACCGCGTGGTGGACGTGAAGATCGACTTCTACGACGGCAAGATGCATCCGGTGGACTCGAAGGACATCGC
>CAZAFS010000218.1:0-5659 GCA_964484165.1 uncultured Opitutaceae bacterium
GCTACTGGGAGGACATCGGCACGGTGCGCGCCTTTTTTGAGGCCAACCTCGCGCTGGCCCAGCCCCTGCCGGCCTTCAATTTCTACATCCACGCCACGCCGATCTACACCCACGCCCGCTTCCTGCCCGCCTCGAAGATCAACAAATGCACCATCGACCACGTCGTCGTCGGCGACGGGTCGATCATCACCGACACCGCCCTCAAGCACTGCGTCATCGGCATCCGCTCCATGGTCCGCGACGGCTCGTACCTCGAGGACGTGGTGATGATGGGGGCCGACTTCTACGAGAGCGACGAGGAGATCAAGGCGAACGCCGCCCAAGGCCTGCCCAACGTCGGCGTCGGCTTCGGCTGCCGCATCCGCGGCACGATCATCGACAAGAATGCGCGGATCGGCGACGGCTGCGTGCTGTCCCCCGAGGGCAAGGGCAACGGGGATTATCCCCACGGCGTGATGATCCGCGACGGGGTGCTGGTGGTGCCCAAGGGCGCGGTCATCCCGCCCGGCACGACGATTTGACGGCGGCGCGGGGGCCTGTCATCATCACCGGTGTTCCGGTCCGCAACCCACCCTGGAGGATGCCGCGATGAACAAAATCCTGGTTTGCACTGACGGTTCGGCCTACGCGTTCGTCTGCTACGACTACGCGGCCTGGATGGCGCAGCGCACCGGCGCCGCGCTGGAGGTCCTGTATGTCTCCGACCTGCGCCAGTTCGAGGTGCCGATGGTCGCCGATCTCAGCGGGAGCCTCGGCGCGCAGCCCTACCAGGCCGTGCTGGGCAAGCTGCAGGAGTTCGAGCAGGAGCGGGCCAAGGCGATTCTGGAGCAGGCGCGCCAGCATTTCGCGGCCAAGACGCTGCCCGCGGGGGCGACGTACACCCACAAGCTGGGCTTCCTCGTCGACACCTTCGATGAATTCGAAGGGCACGTGGACCTGATCATGCTCGGGAAGCGCGGCGAAAATGCCAATTTCGCGACCGAACACCTCGGCTCGACCATGGAGCGCGTGGTGCGCGCCAGCCGCAAGCCGTGCCTTGTGACCTCGCGCGCCTTCAAGCCGGTCGAGCGCATGCTGTTCGCCTATGACGGCGGCCGGAGCTGCCAGAAGGCCTTGGAATTCCTCGCCACCTCGTCAGCGTTCAAGGACCTGGAACTGCACCTTGTGACCGTGGCCGCCCGCGCCGAAGAGGAGGTGGCGCTCGCGACGCTGCACCGCGCCGAGGGTGTGCTGCGCGCCGGCGGGTACGCGCCGGTCTGCCAGATGCTCGTGGGCGTGGTGGACAACGAAATCAGCGCCTACGTGGAGGGGCGCGGGATCAACATGCTCGTGATGGGCGCCTATGGGCACAGCCGCATCCGCCAGCTCGTCATCGGCAGCACGACCACCGCGATGATCCGCCACTGCAAGGTGCCCGTGCTGCTGTTCCGGTAGTGCGGGTCGAGGGTCTCTCGTTTTCGCCAGTTGTCATCCTGAGCGCAGCGAAGGATCCAGTGCGACTCTGCCGCGCACTCGGACCGTGGCCCGCTGGATTCTTCACTTCGTTCAGAACGACAATTTGATTCCTAGGGCGCGCCCGGGACGGCGGGGAGACTCGAAGGCGCCGGCGGCCCGGAATCAGCGGGATGTTTCCCGGCGGCGGCCGGGAAAGCGATGATCGCCGCCGGACCGTTGACGTGCGCGGGACGCCCGGCAAAGTTCACGGACGCCATCGTGAAAAAGCCGCCGGCCATGCCTGTGCCGCCTGCGCCGCCCGCCCGGCGCTGGCCCATCGCCCTCGCGGCGGTGGTCCTCATCGGCGCGACTGTCGCCGCGTACCACCGCAGCTTTTCCGGTGCGCTGGTCTTCGACGATGAGCCGGCGATCCTGGACAACCCGACCATCCGCCATTTGTGGCCGGTCTGGCGGGCGTGGGTGCCGCCGCCGAACCGGACGGTCACTGGCCGGCCGCTGGCCAATTTCACGCTGGCGCTCAACTACGCGGTGAGCGGCACCCAGGTGTGGAGCTACCATGCGTTAAATCTGGCCGTCCACGTGCTCGCCGGCCTGACCCTGTTCGGGCTCGTGCGGCGCACCCTTCGACTCCGCTCAGGGCCGGCGCCTGCCGCGGTAGGGCGGGGTCGCCGGACCCCGCCGCCAGATCAAGAATCGGCGGCATTCGGCGATGCCGCCCTACAATCGAATGCCACGCTGTTCGCCTTCACCGTCGCTCTCCTCTGGGCCCTGCATCCCCTGCAGGTCGAGGCGGTGACCTATGTCATCCAGCGCGTCGAGTCGCTGATGGCGCTGTTTTTCCTGCTGGTGTTCTATTGCTTCATCCGATCGGTCGACTCGTCGCGGACCCGTCTCTGGCAGGCCGGCGCCGTCGCGGCCTGCCTGCTCGGCGCGGCGACCAAGGAGGTGATCGCGGTCGCCCCGGTGCTGCTGTTGTTTTACGACCGCACCTTTGTGGCCGGTTCCTTTCGCGCGGCCTGGCGGCAGCGGCGCGGACTGCACCTGGCGCTGGCGGCCACGTGGCTGTTCCTGGCCGGACTGGTGGCGAGCGCCGGCTGGGACCGCAACGGCACGTCGGGGTTCGACGTGGGCATTTCGCCGGCCGCGTACTGGCTGACGCAATTCGAGGCGATCATGCGGTATCTCTGGCTGGCGGTGTGGCCGCACCCGCTGGTCTTCGAATACGGCACGTTTTGGGAGTCCGGCGCCGCCGCCGTGGTGCCGTACGCGATCGCGGTGGTGGCGCTGGCGGTGGCGACGCTGGTGGCGCTGTGGCGCCGGCCCGTGGCGGGTTTTCTCGGCGGCTGGTTCTTCGCGATCCTGGCGCCGACCAGCGTCATCCCCGGGCGGATCCAGATGATCGTCGAACACCGGATGTACCTGCCGCTGGCCGCGGTCCTCACGCTGCTCGCCGGCGCGGTGACGGTCCGCAGCGGGCGCCGCGGGTTGGTCGCGGGCCTGGTGCTGGCCGCGGGCCTCGGCTGGCTCACGGCGCGGCGCAACGAAGCTTATCGCAGCAGCATCGGCCTGTGGCGGGACACGGTGGCGAAACGGCCGGAGAACTTCCGCGCCCACAATTGCCTGGGCGTGGTCCTGTTCAAGGCCGGCCGCATCGACGAGGCGATCCAGAGTTATGGGACGGCGCTGCGCCTGCGGCCGGCTTACCCGGAGGCGCACAACAATCTCGGCTATGCGCTGACCGAGGCGGGGCGGATTCCCGAGGCGATCAAGGAGCTGGAGGTCGCCCTGCGCCTGGAGCCCGACTACGCGATTGCCCACAACAATCTCGGCAACGCCCTGCTGCAGTCGGGCCACCTGGCGGACGCGATCGCGCATTACCGGGCGGCTCTGCGCACCGACCCGGATTTTGCGCTGGCGCACTACGACCTCGGCAACGCGCTGCTCGCGGCGGGCCGGGCGGCGGCGGCGGTGGAAAGCTATGAGGCCGCGCTCCGCCTGGAGCCGGACAACGCCGACACCCAGTACAATCTGGGAAACGCGCTGTTCACGGCGGACCGGATGCCGGAGGCGATCGCGCACTACCGGGCGGCCCTGCAGCTCAAGCCCGACTCGGTGGAGACCCACAGCAACCTGGGCAGCGCCCTGCTGCAACTGGAGCGCACGACCGAGGCCATCGCCGAGTTCACGGCGGCGCTGCGGCTCCGGCCGGATTACGCGGAGGGCCACAACAACCTCGGGGCCGCGCTCTACCACGCCGGGCGGATCCCGGAGGCGATCCGGGAATTCGAAACCGCGCTGCGGCTCAAGCCCGATTACCCGGACGCCCGCGAAAACCTGCAACGGATGCGGGCCCTGACGCCGGCCCCCTGAGCGCGGTCACGGCCCTTTCTTCAGCAGGTCGCGAATCTCCGCCAGGAGCACCTCCGTGCGGGGCGGGGCGGCCGGCGCCGCGGCCTGCTGGCGGCGCAGCCGGTTGATGAGCTTGACCACGATGAACATCCCCCAGGCGACGATGAGGAAGTTGATCAGCGTGTTCATGAAGATGCCGAAATTGAGGGTGACCGCACCGGCCTGCTTCGCCGCCGCCAGCGACGCGTAGGGTCCGTGCTCCTTCGTTCCGTGCTTCAGGACGACAAAGAGGTTGCCGAAGTCGACGTCGCCGAGGAGCAGGCCGATGGGCGGCATGAGCAGGTCGTTCACGAGCGAGGTGACGATGCCGCCGAAGGCGCCGCCGATGATCACGCCCACGGCGAGATCGACGACGCTGCCCTTGATGGCGAATTCCTTGAATTCCTTGAACATGGCGCGGCGCAACGTCAGAGACCTGTCGCGCCGGGTGCGCTAGCAGCCGTCGTCACGCTGTCCGGCGCCGTCAGAGTCGACTGGTTAGCCCTGGGGGGCTCCGGGAGTAATTTGATGTCCGCCGCCGCCAAGTGCGGCGGCAGCGCCGAGGTAGAAACCGATGTCGTAGAGCCGGCCACGATTGTGAGTCTCATAAATCCGGACGTTGGGGGTGAACAGACATACCAAAAGCGTAAACGGGCATATCAAGCCGTGCCACACACCGGCCCAGAATCCCGCCGGACGCGCGCCGGGACGTTGAAACCTCGAACCGGGGCCAGCGACAGCAAGAATGTTCATGGGTGGGAAGGTTGTTGAGCGATCCTATCGGGACTCGTGCGTGCGGCCCTGTGTATGGGGAAAGGCCGGAAAAAGGGAAGCCGGTTTCGCCGGCGCCTCCGGCCCGCAGGGTCCAGAACCGCGCCGCCGCGCTGGCAAGCGCGGCGGCTGGAAATCGGGTCGTGGTACGGGCACTCAGCCGGGCGCAGGCGGTTGTAGGAGCGAGCTTGCTCGCGATGGCAGAGTAGGGATCGCCTGCAAGCAGGCTCCTACAGTATCACCGAAAGGTTTCGCCGGGTGGTGGGGCGGGGTTTATCCCCGCCGCTGCAAGATCGGAGGTCGGAACGGCGGGCGTGAAGCCCGCCCCACCTCGGGATCATCGCGAACCCGGCCTACGGGAACAGGCCGCGCTTCTGCTTGGCGTCCGCCACCCGCTGGATGCCCAGCGTGAGGGCCGCGAGCCGGCGGCTGAACTTCATCTTGCGCTTCTGGTATTCGGTGCTCGCCTTCGCCTTGTCGAGGATGACGCGCAGCTTCGCCAGCACCTCGTCGCGGGTCCAGTAGTAGTTCTGGAGGTTCTGCAGCCATTCAAAGTAGGAGACGATGACGCCGCCGGAGTTGCAGAGCACGTCGGGAATGACCTCGATCTCCTCGCGGGACTCGAGCACGCGGTCGGCGCCGTTGGTGGTCGGGCCGTTGGCGGCCTCGGCCAGAATGCGGCAGCGGAGCCTGGGCGCGTTGTCCTCGGTGATGACACGCTCGATCGCCGCGGGGACCAGCACGGTGCAGGGCAGTTCGAGGAGCTGTTCGTTGGTGATGGCCTCGCCGCCGTCGAAATCGTGCAGCACTCGGGTGGACTGCACGTACTGCACGGCCTTCTTCACGTCGATGCCCTTCGGATTGTGGAAGGCGGCGGTGTGATCCGAGATGGCGATGATCTTCGCGCCATAGGCGGTGAGCGCCTGGGCGGTCTCGTTGCCGACGTTGCCAAAGCCCTGGATCGCGACGGTGGCCTGCTCGATGGGAATCTTGAGATCGTCGAGGTAGGCCTTGACGAGGTAGGCCACGCCGTTGCCGGTGGCCT
>CAZAFS010000219.1:0-5652 GCA_964484165.1 uncultured Opitutaceae bacterium
TTGACACGCCTCGGACCGCTTTCTTACTCCCTCATCTCTTTCGCAAGACAAAACCCGTCCATCGCACCCTCCCATGCCGTCCGCCAACGACCTCCGCAAAGGCCAGGTGATCAAGTTCAACAACGAGCCGCACCTCGTGATGGAAACCCAGCACCGCACCCCGGGCAATCTGCGCGCCTTCGTGCAGGCCAAGCTCCGCAACCTCCGGAACGGCCGTTCGCTCGACCAGCGCTTCAACTCCACGGAAACCATGGAGGTGCTGAACACCGACCGCCGCACGCTCGAGTTCAGCTACGCCGACCGCGAGAACTTCGCGTTCATGGACCCGAAGAGCTACGATACCGTCGAGTTGAGCGCCGCCATGATCGGCGAGGCCAAGTACTACCTGGTGCCCAACGGCAAGGTCGAGGTGCTCTTTGTTGACGACATTCCCGTCACGGTCGACCTCCCTTCCGCTGCCACGCTCAAGGTCACGGACGCCCCGGAGGGCATTCGCGGCGACACCGCCAGCAACGTCCAGAAGTCGGTGACCTGCGAGACCGGCCTCGTGGTCTCGGCGCCGCTCTTCATCAAGAACGGCGATTTGATCAAAGTCAGCACCGCGGACGGCTCCTACCTCGGGCGCGCCTAAACCCGGCCGGCGGGATCCGCGCTCTTGTCCGGAGCCGCCGCCGGCGGCAGCCAGCGCGACAGACAGGCGCGCAGGGCCTCCACTTGCACGGGCTTGGCGATGAAATCATCCATGCCCGCCGCGGTGCAGGCCGCGCGGCTTTCGGGCATCGCGTCCGCCGTGACCGCGATGATCGGCAGGGCGCGGCCGGCCAGACGCTGGCGAATCCGCCGGGTGGTCTCCAAGCCGTCGAGCCCCGGCATGTGCAGGTCCATCAGGACCGCCGCCCAGGTTTCCCGCGCCACGCAGTCCTGCGCGGCGAAGCCGTCCGTCACCACCACCGCGCCAAGGCCCAGGCGATCGAGCATCGAGGTGATGACCCGCTGGTTGGCCGGGTCGTCCTCCGCCACGAGCACGCGCCCCCGCAGCGGCGCGACCGCGGCCGCGGGCGCGCGCGGGGGCGAGCTGCCCCTGGCCCGCGGCAGCGGCAGTTCCAGGGTGAACTCCGCGCCGGCCGCCACCGCGCTTTTGACGCGGATCGCGCCGCCCATGCGGTGCGCGAGCTCCTGCGAAATCACCAGCCCCAGCCCCGACCCGCCGTACCGCCGGGTCGTCTAGCTGTCGCCTTGGCTGAACTTCTGGAAGAGTCGGGCCTGGGTCGCGGCGTCCATGCCGATGCCGGTGTCGCGCACCCGGAAACGCAGTACGACGACGCGGTCCTCCATCCGCACCGGGGCGATCTCGAAATCCACCGTTCCGCGCTCGGTGAACTTGATCGCGTTGCTCAGCAGGTTGAGCAGCACCTGCTTGAGGCGCAGCGGGTCGCCCTTGACCAGCGGCAGATCCGCGGCGCAGCGGTAGTTGAACTCCAGCCCCTTCTCCGCCGCGTGCAGCGCATACAAGTCCGCCACTTCGTCGCCCAGATCCGCCGGGCCGAAGGTGATGGACTCCAGTTCGAGGCGGCCGCTTTCGATCCGGGACAGGTCGAGGATGTCGTTGAGCAGCCGCAGCAGGGTATTGGCCGAGCTCGAGGCGATCCGGGCGTGCTCATGTTGTTCGGGCGTGAGGGTCGAGCCCTCCAGCAGCTGCAGCATGCCGATCACGCCGTTCATCGGGGTGCGGATTTCGTGGCTCATCGTGGTCAGAAACTCGCTCTTCGCCTGGTTGGCCGCCTCCGCCTCGGCCTTGGCCCGGCTCAGGCCGCGGACGAGATCCTCGTTCTCGAAAATCGCGCGGTGCAGCTTCCGCAGGTCGGCATGGTGCAGGCGCGCCGTGTTGGCGAGGAACAGCGCGTAGGTCACGATGCACAGCACGAGCATCGCGCCGACGCGGCCACCCTCCCAAGCAATGTTCCAGGACAGCGGCGTGAGCGTGGCGATGAGATAGATCCAGTAAAAGGGCAGCGCCGGCGCCAGCGAGCGCGCCGCGCCGGCGTTCAGACCGGCGATGATGAACATCGTCAGCAAGCTGGGAAACATGGCCGCCTGGTTGAAGAACATCCCGCCGGCGGCGCCCCAGACCGCCCCGGCAACCACCACGCCCAGACCAAAGGCCGTGCGCCACGGCGGCAGCTCCGCATCGGCGCGGGGCCGGCGCGCAAACGCCCGATGCAGGCCCAGCCGGCCCGCCGACACGGCCACGATCACCGCCAGCCACCCAAGCAGGCGGGACGTCGGGAAAAAGCTCCACAGCCCGGCGACGAGGATGAAGGCCAGGGCGAAATTGGAGAACAGACTGAAACCGGCCGCGCGAAACAACAGCCGGGTCAACTCCGCCTCGACGCGCCATTCGATGCCGCCGCCGGCGGCCGCCGCTTCATCGCCACGGAGTTCTCCCTGCATTGCCCCTACTCATCCGGGAGCGGCAACCCGCTGTCAACATGGGCCATGTAGTAGAATACCGGGAGCCCACCCTGCTCGGGATTGAGTAGTGCGGGCGGTACCCGCGCCCGGCCGCCCTCCGCGCCGGCGCGCCGTTTCGCCGCCGGGCGCTTGCGACCGCCGCCGCCCCGGCTGTACTAGCCCCATGCCAACCTTACCCCGGCGTTCGTGGGCTGAACCCTTCAAAATCAAAGTGGTTGAGCCCCTCAAGATCACCACGCGCGAGCACCGCGAGCGCGTCCTGGCGGAGGCGGGCTTCAACACCTTCCTCCTGCGCTCCGAGGACGTCTACATCGACCTCCTCACCGACAGCGGCACCAACGCGATGAGCGACAACCAATGGGCGGGCATGATGCTCGGCGACGAAGCCTATGCCGGCAGCAAGAACTTCTACCATCTCGAGGAGAAGGTGCGGCAGTACTATGGCTACCGGCACCTGGTGCCGACCCACCAGGGTCGCGGCGCCGAGAACCTCATCTCCCGGATTCTCATCAAGCCCGGCGACTTCATCCCCGGCAACATGTACTTCACCACCACCCGCCTCCACCAGGAGCTGGCCGGCGGCACGTTCGTGGACGTGATCATCGACGCCGCCCACGATCCCGCCAACCCGCACCCGTTCAAAGGCAACGTCGACCTGCCTAAGCTCGCCGACCTCGTGCAGCGCGTCGGCGCCGCCCGGGTGCCGTATGTTTCCGTCGCCGCCACCGTCAACATGGCCGGCGGCCAGCCCATCGCCATGGAGAATCTCCGGCAGGTGCGCGCCTTCTGCGCCCGCCAGGGCATCCGCATCATCCTCGACGCCACCCGCGCGCTCGAGAACGCCTTCTTCATCAAGCAGCGTGAGCCCGGCTACGCCGACCACACGCCCGCCGCCATCCTCAAGGAGATGTGTTCGTACACCGACGGCTGCACGATGAGCGGCAAGAAGGACCTGCTGGTCAACATCGGCGGCTTCCTCGCCGTCAACGACGACGCGGTTTTTGAGGAGGCGCGCAATCTCGTCGTGGTCTACGAAGGACTGCACACCTACGGCGGTCTCGCCGGCCGCGACCTCGAGGCCATGGCGCGCGGCATCGAGGAGGCCGTGGCGTACGACCACCTGCGGGCCCGCATCGGCCAGGTTCACTACGTGGGCGACCGGCTCCAGGCGCTCGGCATTCCCATCGTCCTGCCCGTCGGCGGCCACGCCGTCTTCCTCGATGCCCGGCGCTTCCTGCCCCACCTGTCCCAACTGGAATTTCCCGCCCAGACCCTCGCCGCCGAACTCTACCTCGAGTCCGGCATCCGGGCGATGGAGCGCGGCATCGTCTCCGCCGGCCGCAACAAGGAAACCGGAGACCATTATTACCCGAAGCTCGAGCTGGTCCGGCTCACCTTCCCGCGCCGCGTCTACACCCAGGCCCACTGCGACGTCACGGTCGAATCGATCCAGGCCGTCCACGAGATCCGCGACCGGATCAAGGGCTTGAAGATGATCTACGAGCCCAAGTACCTCCGCTTCTTCCAGGCCCGCTTCGAACGGCTGACGTAGGGTCGCGCCGCCCACAGCGGACGCGGCCGTGTTGTCCCTTGCCCGCCCGCCTCCGACGGCTATCATCGGAATCCAATCTTTCTTCCGCCATGAACGAGCCCACGATTGCCCAAAGATTCCCCTATGTGAAGGACATGCCGACCGGCACCTATTTCTGGTGCGCCTGCGGTCGCTCGCAGAGCCAGCCCTTCTGCGACGGTTTGCACAAAGGCACCGGATTTGCGCCGAAAAAATCGGATCTCGCCGAGGCGAAGAAGGTGGCGTGGTGCGGCTGCAAACACTCGAAAAACGCCCCGTTCTGCGACGGCTCCCACGCGAAGCTGTAGGCCGCGCCTCCGCTCCGCGCCGGGTTTGCCGCCGCCCGCCGGGGAGCGATTGACCCCGGAGCACTTTTGAGGGGATTTTGGGGGTAGCATGTCACCGCCGGCCACGACCACCGGGCCCGCCGGCATGAATGGGAACGCGCGTTCCGCGGCGCCGGGCTCTTCCCCACCCGCCGTTCGTCGGCACCGCACCGGACCGCGCCCTCAGATCGTGTACTCCGCATCCGTCAGCCGCGCGGCCTCGGTCGGCGGCAGGAGCATCCCGGCGGCGACCGTGGCGTTGGTGCCGGGCTCGATGAGGATGAATGAACCCGTCAGGCGGTTGGTCGCGTAGCCGTCGAATACGATGGGCCGGGCGGTCTGGAGGCGGACCTCGCCAATATCGTTGAGGCCGAGCCCGGCCGGCGCGCCCTCGGGCTCCAGGGTCGCCATGGCGATGCGATGGCTGATCTCGCCGACGACCGCCGGGACGGTGAGCGAGGCGTGCTTGAGCAGAAAACGTCCCCCGCGATGCAGGGGCCGCTGCCGCATCCAGCAGATCCGGGCCCGCAGGTCGGTGGCGACGCCCGGCCGGCCCGCCAGCCCGACAATCATGTCGCCCCGGCTCACATCGACGTCCCCTTCGAGCACCAGCGTGATTGACTGCGGGCAGAACGCCTCCTCCAGGACGGCGTCCCCCAGCCGGATCTCCTTCACGTTCGTGGCGAGACCGGCGGGCAGCACCGCCACCCGCTGGCCGCGGCGGACGATGCCGCCGGCAATCTGACCGCTGCAGCCGCGGAAATCGTGCAGGGCCGGCTCCGTCGGGCGGTGCGGCCGGTTGATCCACTGCACCGGCAGGCGGAAGCCCTCGAGATTCCAGTCGCTGGCAATGTGCACCGTCTCCAGATGCCCCAGCAACGCCGGGCCCGGGTACCAGGGCATGCGGGCCGAGGGCGTCACGACGTTGTCGCCGTGCAGTGCGCTGAGGGGAATGAACTTCACATCCTTGATGTCGAGGCGCGGCAGAAACTTCTCGAACTCCCCGCGAATCTCCTCGAACCGCGTTTCGCTCCAGCCGACCAGATCCATCTTGTTGACCGCCACGACGAGGTGCGGGATGCGCAGCAGCGCGGCCAGGCAGGTGTGGCGGCGGCTCTGTTCGAGGACCCCGGCCCGCGCGTCCACCAGCACCACCGACAGGTTTGCCGTCGAGGCGCCGGTGACCATGTTGCGCGTGTACTGCACATGCCCCGGCGTGTCGGCGATGATGAATTCGCGGCGGGGCGTGCCAAAGTACCGGTACGCGACGTCGATGGTGATGCC
>CAZAFS010000220.1:0-5622 GCA_964484165.1 uncultured Opitutaceae bacterium
CGCGCTCACCCTCGGCACCCTCGACGGTGCCAACATCGAGATCCGCGACGAGGTGGGGGCGGAGAACCTTTTCATCTTCGGGCTCACCGTCGACGAGGTGCAGGCGCTGCGGGCCAAGGGTTACCAGCCGCGGGATTACTACCAGCGCGACGAGGAACTGCGCGAGGTGGTCGACTGGCTCGGCTCCAGCTACTTCACCCCCCACGAAGGCGCGGCCTTCGCCCCGGTCCACCGCAGCCTGCTCGACGGCGGCGATCCCTACATGGTGCTGGCCGATTTCCGCGCCTACTGCGACGCCCAGGCGCGGGTCGACGCCGCCTACCGCGACCGGGAGAATTGGGCGCGCATGGCGATCCTTAACACCGCCCGCATGGGCCGGTTTTCCAGCGACCGCACCATCCGCGAGTACGCGGACGAGATCTGGCAGCTGCCGGCGGTTCCGGTGCCGTAGCGAGGAGGGAGGCCGGCTGGCGCGGTTCGGCGACCGCGCCCGACAACATATGCATGGCGCATAGCTGTAGGGCGGCATCGCCGAATGCCGCCACGCGCGACATTGACCCTACCGCCATGGCCCCGAGCGGAATCTCGGTGCCCTCCTGCCTATGCTCGGTGCTCTCGGTGGCGAATGCCTTGGCGGTTCACCGCTCACCCGCCGGCCTTCCGCGATGTCTCGCGGATCGCGCGGACCTCGGCCGGGGGAAGGCCCAGCCAGCGCAGGAACCCCTCGTGGGCCTGCGGATGCCGGGCCTCGAAGGCGGCGTGCAGCTTGTGCTTCTGGGTGTCGCTGATGCCGGCCTCGTTGAGGAGCGCGACGAACTGGTTCTTGGTGATCGTTTTCATGGCGAATGTCTTGGTTTGAGGTTGAATGCACTGCCGTCGGGCAGGATGCAATCGCGAGACCCTGGGGTGTGAACCCATGGTCACCTCGAGCAAAATCGGCGCTCACCGCCGCCCGGGGTCACTACGGCGTATCTTCAAATCCGGACTGTCATTCTGAACGAAGTGAAGAATCCATGCTCGGTAGGAAGGTCGCTTGCGACCGATCAATCGCCCGCAAGCGGGCTTCCTACACTGTCGCTTCGCTCAGGATGACAGCTCAAAAAAAGCGTTTTGAAAACATGCCGTAACAAGCGACGCAGCGTAGCCGCGGACTGATGCCCGCCGCGGCGCCGCAAAGGCGCTCGCCTCGCCGCCGGTTCATTGTTTCAAGCATTGGACCGCAGCTGAGGGCATGAACACCACCGGCAGGGCGCAATCCATCGCAAGCGCGACCAGCGCGCCGGGCGGGCCACGAGCATTGGCACCGTATTGGTATGCTGTGGTCATCGTCCTCGCGGGCCTGGCCGCGTATCACAACAGCCTTTCGACGCCGTTTGTCTTTGATGACCAACAGTCGATTTTGGAGAATGCGACGATCCGCCACCTGCCCGCCCTCGGGCGGGTGCTGACGGCGGACACCGGGAACGGTGCCGGCGCGCGCGGCCGGCCGCTGGTCAATCTCTCCCTGGCCGTCAACTACGCGGTCGGCGGCACAAACGTCGTCGGCTACCATGCGTTCAACCTGGCCGTCCATGTGCTCTGCGCCCTGCTGCTGTTCGGGATTGCCCGGCGGACGGTCGCGCGGATTGGTGCGTTCGGAGTTGTAGGGCGGGGTCGTCCGCCGTCGCCAAGGCTATGGCGAACAGGCCGGACCCCGCCACCGGATCCCAAATTGGCGGCATTCGGCGATGCCGCCCTACAATTCGACGCCACGCTACTCGCTTTCACCATCGCTCTCCTCTGGACCGTGCATCCGCTGCAAACTGAGGCGGTCACATGCGTGATCCAGCGCACGGAATTGTTGATGGGCTTCTTCTACCTGCTGACGCTGTACCTTTTCTTGCGCAGCGTGGCATCCGCGCGGCCGGCGCGGTGGCAGGTTCCGCTGGTGGCGGCCTGCCTGGCGGGCATGGCCTGCAAGGAGGTCATGGTCTCGGCGCCGCTGCTGTTGTGGTTGTACGACCGGACGTTTGTCGCGGGTTCCTTCATGGAGGCGTGGCGGCGGCGCCGGCCGCTCTATCTGTCGCTGGCGGCGACCTGGCTTCTGCTCGGATTCCTCGTGGTCGGGACGGGCGGGCGCGGCGGGACCGTCGGGTTCGGTCTGGGCGTCTCGCCTTGGGATTACGCGCTGACGCAATGCCGGGCGATCGTGATGTATTTGAAGCTGTCGATCTGGCCGCACCCGCTGGTGCTCGACTACGGCACCGAGCTGGAGCGGAGCTTGGGCGCGGTCCTGCCGCAGGCGTTGTTGCTGGTGGCGCTGGTGGCCGGGACGGCGGTCGCCCTGTGGCGGCGGCCAGTCTTGGGCTGGCTGGGCGGCTGGTTCTTCCTGATCCTGGCGCCGAGTTCGAGCGTACTGCCGCTGACGTCCGAGACCATCGCCGAGCATCGCATGTACCTGCCGCTGGCGGCGGTGGTCGCCCTGGCGGTGTGGGGTCTGCACTCCCTGCCGGGACGCCGGGGCCTGATCCTGGCGGGAGTGCTCGCCTTGGTCTTCGGCTGGATGACGGTGCAGCGCAACCGGGATTATCGCAGCACACTTCTCCTCTGGCGGGACACCGTGAAAAAATGCCCCGGCAATCCCCGGGCCCATGCCAATTATGGCAAGGCCCTGCTTGAAGCCGGATTCAAGGCGCCTGGCCTGGCGCAATACCAGGCGGGCCTGCGCCTCGACCCCAACAACGCGCTGGTGCGCTTCAATCTGGCGAACGCCCTGGCCCGGGATGGTCGCCTGCCGGAGGCGATTCAATCCTACGAGGTGGCGGTGCGGTTCCACCCCGAGTTTGGTGCCGCCCATTTTCATCTGGCCGAAGTGCTGGAGAAACTTGGACGCCTGTCTGAGGCGGCCGACCACTACGCGGCGGCGGTACGGCTGGATCCGGAGCTGGGGGATGCCCGCAACAATCTGGGCAACGTCCTGCTGGCCTTGGGACGGATTCCTGAGGCCATCACGCAATACCAGGCGGCGCTCGCGGCGGAGCCGCATTCCCCCCGGCTGCACTATAATCTGGGCAACGCCCTCGCCGAGGGAGAGAGGCTGGCGGAGGCGACGCGTGAATATGAGGCGGCCCTGCAGGAGCAGCCGGACTATCCTTCCGCGCACGCCAACCTGGCGAATGCGCTCTTCCAGCTCGGCCGCACGGAGGCCGCCCTCGCGCAATACGAGACGGCCCTGCGGCTCACACCCGGCGCCGCGGACATCCACGCCAATTATGGCACCGCGCTGCTGCAGCTGAACCGGACCCGGGACGCCCGGGCGCAATTCGAAGCCGCCCTGCGGATCGATCCGCAAAACGAACAGGCGCGCGACGGTCTGAGACGTCTCACCGCGCCCGACGCCAATCGCTGAGACGGATCCGACGCGCCGTCGCCCCGCTGAATCGTCTTACTTCGCCGGCTGGACGTTCCAGACCGCCAGCATGTCGGGCGAACCCTGACTGCGGATGCCGTTGTCGTTCAGCACTTCCTCCGTGGCCGCCGGCAGGTCCTGGCGTCGGAAAACCGGCGCCTCGGCGTCGTGACCGAAGAACTCAATCGCAATGAACTCATCCCGGCAGTCGCGCAGGACTGCGACCAGGTGGGCCAGATTTCGAATGGGGATGCCGTTGACGGTTTTCACGACCTTGGCGACCGGGTTCGAGTAGCCTTGGTTCAGCTTGTGCGGCAGAAACGGGGAGGAGACGACGACCAGCTCCTCGCCCTTGAAGGCGGGCGGGTCACTCCGCCGCGTCATCAGCGGGCTGCCCACCGCGGTGAACAGGTTGGTCAGGTTGGCGTTGGTGCCGAGGCTGGAGATGAGCATCGTCGTGGCCGGCGAGAACACCAGCGGGCCAAAGACAAAATAGGCCGGGTAGGCGCCATTCAGCTCGACCATCACCATTGGCCGGTCGGGCGAGACGGGCAGCAGGACCGGCAGCACCTGGCCGGCCCGCACCACGGTCAGGGGCACCTTCCCGTCCTTGACGATCTTCTGCACCAGATAGGTGAAATGGACGCGTAGGTCGTCACCGATCTGGATCATGCCCTGGTCGTCCACCGGCGTGTCGCCGATCTTGGAGATCAAGTCCCATTCCTTCAGCGGGTAGGCGGGATCGTCGCGAAACGGCTTGTGCACCACGATGCCGTGCGCCGATTTGTCCAGCTTGAGGAAGGCGCGCAGAGCCGGATTCTCCAGCGTTTGGAGTTCATCGAACATGCCCGGCTTGCCGTCATAATGGCCGTCGGCGATGTCCTGGAGGAAGAGCTCGATCTCTTCGCAGGGAATGATGTAGCCGATGTTCTCCGTGCCGCCGCCCAGCCGGCTGAACGCCAGGCCGATCATCTTCTCGTCGACCACCGCCGGACCGCCGCTGTTGCCGGGGTTGATGGCGGCGTCGATCTGGATGCGCAGGCCGGCCACCGGGAAATTGTATCCGGTGAAATCGATGCGGGACACGATGCCCTTGGTGATGGAAAGGCTGGTGCCGCCGGTGGGGAAGCCGTAGACCATGACCGTATCCTTGATCCGGGGCAGGGTGCTGGCACGCGGCAGCGGCGCGTGCCCGTCGAAAAACGACTCGTCATCCAGTTTGAGCACGGCGAGGTCGATGCCCGGGGCGATCGCCTCGACCGTGGCGGAGATCTTGTCCCCCGCCTGATTGGCCTGCACCTGCACCTGGCTGGCATACAGGACCACGTGCGCGTTGGTCAGGATGCGCTTGCCCTCGATGACCACGCCGCTGGCCGTCACCTCGCTCGGCGGCTGCTTGGTCCACGGCCGGCCGAGATCGGGATACCGGACCGTGGCGAAGACCTTGACGACGGCGTTTTCGACCGGATGGGCGGGGGCGGGGCTCGCCGCTCCGCCTTGGGCGCGGCCGACGAGGGTGGAAATAACCAGTGCGGCGGGCAATAGACGCGCAAAGGCGGAGGCGGGACGGTGGAGGCAATGCATGAGTAAAAGGGTGGGGAACTCGGTGGAAAATGGCAGCCAATGGCCGGTGGTTCGAGAGATTTCGGGAGCGATTTCCGGTCCGCCACTTCCCGCGAGTGGGACCGGCGAGGCGAACCCCGCGGCGCGCCACTGCGACTTTCCCGGTGGCCCGCGTGTTGTGGAAGGCGACGGCCTCACGGCCGAAGCCGGAACCTCCCCAACCCAACGTGCACCCATGAAAAATGTTCTTCGTTTCATCCTCCCGGCGGCTGCCCTGACGTTCGCGTCTGGCGTCGCCTTTGCCGGTCCTCAATCTTCCGCCGCGCCCGCGGCCTTGGCGCCGGGCTACGTCGATTTCGGCGCCATGGTCCCGTCCGCCGACGGCAAGTTCGTCGAGGTCAATCTCCCGGAGGGGCTCCTCAAGTTTGCCGCCGCGTTGACCGCCAAGCAGGAACCGCAGGCGGCCGACCTCATCCGCAACCTCCGGCACGTGCGGGTGAACGTCATCGAACTGAGCGACGCCAACCGCGCCGCCACCGTCGAGCGCGTCCAGGCCATCCGCCACGAACTGGAGGGGCGGGGCTGGTCCCAGATCGTGAACGTGCGTGAGCCACCGAAGGGCGACGACGTCCAGATTTACGCCAAGACCCGCGGCGAGGAGGCGGTCGAGG
>CAZAFS010000221.1:0-5609 GCA_964484165.1 uncultured Opitutaceae bacterium
TGGTGCCGGCACAGCGGCATGGCCTCGATCTCGAAACCGGCGCGCTCCATCAGCGAATACTGCGGCTGGTAGCTGTCGAAGCGAGCGTAGCCGCGGCGGTCGCTCTGCCAGAGCGCCTCCATCAGCCGCCACGCGGGATAGTTGGAGGCGCCGAGGTAGCGCACCTTGCCCGCGTGGACGAGATCGTCGAGCGCGCCCAGCGTTTCCTCGATCGGCGTGGTGAGGTCGGCCCAGTGGCACTGGTACAAGTCGAGGTAGTCGGTCTGCAGGCGCCGCAGCGAGTCGTCGCAACAGCGCAGCACCCGCTGGCGCGACAGGCCCTCACCGTTGGGTCCGTCCCACATCCGGCCGCGCACCTTGGAAGCCAGCACGACGTCGGCCCGGCCGCCGCGCGCCTTCAGCCAGCGGCCGATGATCTGCTCCGACACGCCGCCGCCGGCGAGGCCCGCCGCGCCCCAGGTGGTGTAAATGTCGGCGGTGTCGATGAAGTTGCCGCCCGCCTCCCGGAACGCGTCCAGCACGGCGAGGGACGCGGCTTCATCCGTCGTCCAGCCGAACTGCATCGTGCCAAGGCAGAGTTCGGATACCTGGAGACCCGTGCGCCCGAGTTTGCGATAGTCCATGAGGAAAGAATTGAAGGGACTTTTCGATTTTGGCCAGCCGGAGTTGCAGAAGGCCTGGGTCGCGGCGACGGTTGGAGCTTGGTGTAGCCGGGGTCGCCGACCCCGGCCGGCCTCACCGCGGCCGGCTACAGAGGCCGCCGCCAAAAGAACTTTGCATGCCGGGGCGATCCCGGGCTTAATCTCCCGCGTCCAAGGCATATCTTCAGACCGTCATTGCGAGGAGTCTCGCTCCGCGAGACGACGAAGCAATCCAGCTGGATCGCCGCGGCGCGCCCTGCGCGCCTCGCGATGACAGGCGGTTCGGGGCGGCGCCTTGGCGTATCACCACCATGACCCAGGGCTTCGTTTATATCGTTGGCACCGGACCGGGAAATCCCGACCTCGTGACCGTGCGCGCGCGGGAGCTGATCGCCTCCGCCGACGTGGCGGTCTACGACGACGTGGTCAATCCCGCGGTCCTGGCGTGGTGCCGGCCGGAGTGCGAAAAGATCCGCGTGGAAAAAGACGCGCGCCCGCCGGCGTTGCGGTCGGAGAAGGTCGGGGCGCTCCTGGTGGCCCGCGCCCGGGCCGGCCAGCGCGTCGTGCGGCTCAAGGGCGGCGATCCGCTCATCTTCAGCCGGGCCGGGGAGGACATGCGCTGGCTGGCTGCGGACGGCGTTCCCTTTGAGGTCGTGCCGGGCGTCACGGCCGCGCTGGCTGCCGGTGCGTGCACCGGCATTCCGCTGACGCAATTCGGCGCCGGCACCGCGCTCGTGCTGCTCCCGGGGGATGCGGATCCGCGCCAACGCCCGCCGGTGGTGGAGTGGCGCCGCTTCGGCGCGCTGCCCGATGCGACGCTGGTCATTTACATGGGGGTGGAGCATTTGGGCTCCGTCGTCGGCGAACTTCTGGCGGGCGGTCTTCCGCCCGAGACCCCGGCCGCCGCCGTGCAATGGGCGTCGCTGGGCCGCCAGCGGAGCGTCACCGCCACCGCCGCCGCGCTGGCCGACCGGGTCGCGGCCGCCAAGCTGGGCTCGCCCGCGGTCGTCCTGATCGGCGCGCACGTGCGCCAACAGGAGGCGGCGAACTGGTTCGAGCACCAGCCGCTGTTCGGCCGCCGCATCGCGGTCACCCGCGCCCGCGACCAGGCGGGCGAACTGCGCCGGCGGCTGGAGGAGCTGGGCGCCGAGGTGCTCGAGTTCCCGCTGGTCGAGATCCGGCCGTTCATCGACCGCGAGACGACGGTCGACGTCATGACCGAGCTGGGCAAGTACGACTGGCTCGTGTTCACCAGCGCCAACGGCGTGCGGCACTTCTTCGATCTGGTGTTCAAGGGTTTCAAGGACATCCGCGCGATCGGTGCCATGCGCATCGCCTGCATCGGCGAGGCCACGGCCCGGGCGGTGCGGGCGCTGCACCTCGAGGTGGAGGTCTGCCCCAAGACGGCGACCGCCGAGGCGCTGGCCGACGCCATGATCGCCACCGACGGGATGGACAACGCGACGGTGCTGGTCATCACCGGCAACCTCAACCGCGACGCCCTGGTGAAAAAGCTCGAGGGGGCCCGGGCCATCGTCGACCGCTTCCAGGTTTACGAGAACGTCCGGACCGACCTGACCGGCGATGCGGTGGCGGAGGATTTCCGCCAGCGCGGGGCGGACGCGATTCTGTTTGCCAGTTCCTCGGCCGCGCAGGCGTACGTGTCCCACCCGGCCCTGAAGCTGGCGCGGGCCGCGCGCCGCCCGCTGGCCGGCAGCATCGGGCCCGTGACCAGCGAGGCGATGCGCCAGGCCGGCCTGACGATCGATTTCGAGGCGGGGGAGGCGACGCTGGACGCGCTGGTTGCGGCCCTCGTGGCGAAACTGGCGGGCGGCTAGGCGCCGCTCGAGAACGCTCAACGCTCAAGGCGTGGCAGCTGATGGCGGCGGGGTTCGGCGACCCCGCCCTACAATTTCGGGCTTGTAGGGCCGGCGCTCGGCCTGCCCGCCGTAGCCTTTGGCGAAGGCTGGGCCGCCGGGCCGCCCCGCCTTTCGCTTGTCCGCCTCATTCGTAGCGCAGGCTCCAACCTGCAAATCCTGTAGCAGGGATGGTTGCGATACTGCCTGGCGGGAGGATTTCGCAGCTTCTGACGTCCGGATCCAGCCGCAGTTCGTCATGGACTTGGATATTGAGCGTCGAGAGTTGGGCGCTGGAGTGCCTGGGACGCGAGATCTGTGATTGCGGCGCGGACACGCTGAGTTATCCGTCGTTTCATGATTCACGGCATCCGCCTCAAAGTCTGCGGGCTCACGTCGTTGGTGGACGCGGAATTGGCCGACCGCGCCGGCGCCGACTACCTCGGCTTCGTGCTGCATCCCGCTTCGCCGCGCCGGGTGACACTGGCGCAATTCCGCGCCATGGCGGCGCGCCTGCCGGAGCGGAAGAAGGTGGCGGTGATGGTCGAGCCGTCCGCCGCCGGGCTGGCCGAGGCAGCGGAGGCGGGCTTCGACCTTCTCCAGGTTCATTTCCGACTCGAAATCCCCGTCGTGACGGTGACCGGGTGGGTCCAGGCGGTGGGCGCCCGGCGCCTCTGGCTGGCGCCGCGGCTGCCGCCCGACGCCGACGTGCCGGGCGCGCTGCTGCCGCTCGCCGAGACCTTTCTGCTCGACGCGTTTCGCGCCGAAAAGTTCGGCGGCACCGGCGTGCGCGGCGACTGGGCGAAGTTCCGCCGCCACCGCGAGGCGCACCCGGAAAAAAGCTGGATTCTCGCCGGCGGGCTCACCCCGGAGAACATTGGGGACGCCCTGGCGGCGACGGGGGCGCGGTGGGTCGACGTCAACAGCGGGGTCGAACAGGCGCCCGGGGTAAAGGATTCGCGAAAGCTCGAGGCGTTCGCCGCGCGGCTGCGCGAGGCGGCGGAACGGTCGACGTAATTTTACGGATGATTGTCGTTGCGCGAAACGCGGCGACATAGCAATTGATGTTACGTTCTGGTGAACGCTGCGGCCGGCCCGCGCGGATCGCCCGACGCGCCAAGAGAAGCAATCCGACCCGACGCTATGCTCACCAAGATGGAAATCCAGCGGCTGCGCGCCCTCCGGGAGAAGAAGGTCCGCGAAGCGCAGGGGCTGTTCGTCGTCGAGGGGGAGAAAGTCGTGGCCGAGCTGGTCGCCGCCGGCGTGCACTTCGAGGAAATCCACGCCACGGCCGCCTGGCCGGGAAAGCGCACGCGGGAGATATCCGAGGACGAGATGGTGCACATCAGCCATTTTCCCGCGCCGTCGAGCGTCCTCGCCGTGGGCCGCATCCATCGCCTGCCGCTGCCGCCCGGCGGGCTCGATCACGGCCTGACGCTCGCGCTGGACGGCGTGCAGGACCCCGGCAACGTCGGCACCCTGTTGCGCATCGCCGACTGGTACGCCTTTGACCGCGTCCTGCTGTCGACCGACAGCGCGGACCTGTTTGGCCAGAAGGTCATCAACGCCAGCAAGGGCTCCTTCGTCCGCGTGCGGGTGCACACCGCCAACCTGGCCGTGGCCCTGACCGGGGTCCGCGCGCCGGTGCTGGGTTGCGATCTGAGCGGGGAAAGCGTGCACGACCTGCCGCCGCTGCCCGACGTCGTGCTGGTGATCGGCAGCGAGGGTCGCGGGCTCTCGGCCCCGGTCCGCGCCGCGGTCACCCGCTTCATCACGATTCCGAAGTTCGGCGTGGCGGACTCGCTCAACGCCGCCGTCGCCGCCGCGATCGTGTGCGACAATCTGCGGCGCACCGGCGCTACCGTCGCGCACGGCGCCCGCGCGGCGATCGCTTCTTGAGCTGCGGGTCGACGCCCAGCCGCGGATCATGCCGCCGCGCCAGGGCCACCAGGCGTTCCGCGACGGGCTCGAAGGCGCCGGCGGTTTCCGGCAGATACAGCCACTTCGGCAGGATGGGGTGGGGCGCGAGGTCCGGAAACTCCGCCAGCAGCGACGCGTGATGGACGCGGTCGGTGCAGGCCAGCACCCCGCGCCACGGCTCTTCACCGGCGGTGAAATAGAGCGTCAGCCGGCCGGCGACGTACGCCGCCTTGCCGCCGAACATCGGGCGCAGCACGAACGTGGGATCGGTCTCCAGCGGCTCCCACAGCCACTGGTAGGGATGCACCCGCCGGGTGCGGCCGATCCGTTCCTCCGGCATAGCGGTCGCCAGGTGATCAAGCTCGGCGTCGGCCCGCGCCGGGCCCGGGCGGCCGGCGGCGCTGCGCGCCGGGGCTTCCTCGACGCCCGATCGCTCCTGGCCGATGATCGCCTTCGCCTCGCGACGCCGCAGGCCGCGCGCCGCACCCTTGATTTCCGCCGTCGTCACCCAATGTTCCATGTTGGAGTGTCCGCGGCGCCCGCCCTGTCCGCCCTCGGTTTTGTGATGTTTCAACCCGCCCATGGGAGTGTGTCCGGCAAGAAAAGAGCGGAAGGGCGCGGGTGCGCAAGCGTCACGCGGCGCGGGGCGGCGGCGGGGGCGTGCCGGCGCGGCGCGAGTGTTCGCGGATGGCACGGATGTCGGCCGCCGGGACGCCGAGGAATTCGAGGAAGCGCTGATGGTAGGCGGGATCCGATTTCTCGAAGTCCCGGTGCCACCGCTGCAAGTCCTCGTCGCCGAAGCCCGACGCGCGCAGGAGGGCAACCCATTTCTCGCGGCTCATGTTCTTGATCTGGTCGAGCAAACGGCGGTGCTTCAGCAGCTCGACGATGAGCCGCTGGCGTTTGCGCAGGCCGTCGACCTGCGCCACCACCTCGTGGAGCTGGCGCTCGAGCGCGGCGGCGAGATCCCGGCGGGGCCGGCCGAGAATCCGGCGGATTTCGGCCAGCGGCAGCCCGGTCTGGCGGTAGAGGCAGATCTGGCGCAGGCGCTCGTCGTCCGTCGCCGTGTAATGCCGGTAACCGTGGGCCAGGCGTCCGCCGGCTTTCAGCAGCCCGATGCGGTCGTAGTAGAGCAGAGTGGAGCGGGAGAGCCCGTGCTTGCGGGCGAGGAGGCTGATGGTCATGGCAGGAG
>CAZAFS010000222.1:0-5593 GCA_964484165.1 uncultured Opitutaceae bacterium
CAACGCGGACTCAGGCAACCGCTGAGTTGGCATTCGCTTTCGTAGGAAGGTCGCTTGCGACCGATGATCGCGCGCGAGCGCGCTTCCAACAATCTGTGGGCTCCTCCGTTGTAGGGCGGGGTCGCCGAACCCCGCCGATACCTTCCCTCGCCCTTGAGGTTAACCATTCCGCTTCCGTCATCGGCTGCTTTTCGCAGATGCCGAATCTTTTCATCATCGCCGGCCCGAACGGCGCGGGCAAGACGACCTACGCGCAACGTTTTCTGCTGCCGGAGATGCGCTGTCAGGAATTCGTCAATGCCGATCTCATCGCCGCCGGCGTGTCCCCATTTGCCCCTGCGCAAGCCGCACTCGAAGCCGGCCGCATCATGATCCGGCGCCTGCGCCAACTGCTGGCCGAGCGCAAGGATTTCGCTTTTGAAACGACCCTCTCGGGCTACGGCTACATGCCTTTGCTCGACGCGGCGCGGGCCGCGAGATATCGCATCCGGCTGGATTTTCTGTGGCTCGCCAGCCTGGACGTTGCTCGCGAGCGCATCCGCCAGCGCGTGCGCAAAGGCGGTCACGACATCCCCGACGACGTGCAACTGCGGCGGTTTGGCAAGGGCCTGCGAATGCTTATCGAGCATTACCGGCCGCTGCTGGATGAATGGAGGATCTACGACAATACCGGCGAGGAACCCCGCCCGGTGGTTTCGCTAAAAGACGGAATCGTGATCGTAGAGGATCACGCGAGGCTTGTCGCCATTGAAGGCGCGAGTAACGTCAAAATCGTGGAGACAAAGCCAAGCGATCGCGTCGAAGAGGCGGTGGTACTGACACCCGACGAAGTGGATCGTCGCTCGATGCGTGCCATGCGTAAGGCGTATGCGGACGCCATTCTGGAGAACCTCCGCTACGGCCTGCCGATCATCCAGTGGCGCGAAGGCCGCGGCGTGGTCGAGGTGCCCGCGGAGCTGCTGGCGCCGTTGGCGCGCCGCATCCTCGAGGTCAACGGCGAGCCGCTGCCCGAGGCCGAGGAGCGCGACCTGCTCCGGGATGTGCCGTAGCTTGCGAGTGAGCATGGACCTTCTTACAAGGTTGGTCGCGTTGAGCCATTGGCGGCTTGTGGTGCGGCCGAAGGCGATGCACGGTATGATCGAGTTCCTGAGAATACATCTGAAGGAGCGGGGCGTGGTTCAACAGTCCGGTCTTCCCGATGAGGTTCTCCGTGTGCTTGTCGAAGAAGCGTACCGCACGGCGGCCGATGGTGAAAAAGATCAGATGGCTCGCTACGGGCGGCTATACTTGGAGATTGAATCCATTGCTCGTGAAATAGACCGATCGTTTGAGGGCAAAGCAGATGCTGATCCGAGAGTGAAGAGCATCTTGGCGTTCCATCATTTCATTTAGGACAGGGGCGGATTCCGCCGTTAACGACAGCGATCGGCACTATATCAGGGGTGTGCCGGCCAATACCTCGAGAGGTTTCGCGGCGGGGTTCGGCGACCCCGCCCTACAATTTGCGGGTCCGGCCGTTGTAGGGCGGCATCGCCGAATGCCGCCGTTCCCTCTCGGCTTCAATTCCCCCGCGGGCGCTCGATCGTGCTCAGCGGGCTGGGCGGGACGGCGAAGTCCGCCGGCGCATCGGGATGCGCCGGGTCAAACCCCGGGAAATCATCCACGATGTACTTTGCGAGGCCGAGCTGGTCGTTCCTGATCCCCTGCACGACGCACTTGGCCAGCTCGTACGCGCCATAGTTGTCGTGATGGGTGTTGTCCACCCGGTCCGGCGACGGCTGGGCGAAGGCCAACTTCGATCTTTCCGGTCCCAGCGCCTCGTAGAACGGCATGCTCATGGTGTTGAGATCGATGAAGGCGACGTTCAATTCCTGCGCGGCCTGGCGCGCCGCCCCGGCGTAGTCCGCCAGCGTGGGCCGGATCTTGCCGTCGGGTTCGAAGTTGCGCCGCTCCATCGGCGACACGACCACGGGGATGCCGCCGCGCGCGCGCACGGCGTCGACGTGCTCCTTGATCTCGGCCTGGTAGGTCGTGAACGGCCCGCCGGTGCCGGCCTTGATCTGCTTCTGGTCGTTGTGCCCGAACTGCATGATCAGGTAGTCGCCCGGCTGCATCACGCTCAGGATCTTGTCCAGCCGCCGCCGGCCGATCGAGTCGCGGTAGGTTTCGCCGGACTCGGCGTGGTTGGCGATCGCGACCTCGGGCTTGAAAAACCGGGTCAGCATCTGGCCCCAGCTCGTATACGGCTCGCGCGGCTGGTCGCAGACCGTCGAGTCGCCCAGCAGGAAGATCGTGGGCACGTCGACCCTGGCAATTTCGAGGCCGCAAACGCAGGGGCGGCCGCCCGCGAGGGCCGGATCGAATTCGAGCGTGATGCGATTGTCCCACGCCCACCCTTCCTCGATCGATTCGCGCGGCGCCTTCAGGTCGACCTCGCCCGCCGTCACGCCGTTGGTCGCGGCGATCTTCGGCGTGCGGGTGTTCACGATGAAGCTGACGGTCGCGAACTTTCCGGGCGCCGTGTGAAGGTTTTCGACCATCAGCCGCCGCAGCTCGGCCTTGATCGTGACGGTCGACTCGCCGGCGGCGTCGCCGAGCGTGACCGTCACGCGGTAGTTGCCCTCCGCCGGCACCTTGACCGAGAAGAAAAATGGCCGGTCGCCGGTGATGAAATCGCCGCGCAGCGGATCGCCGCCGCCCCGGTCGACGCCGGTCACTGTGCCGCCGGGCTCGAAGCCGTAGCCGGTTGCGTCCGCATAGACCGTGGTCGGGAGCACCTGAGCCCAGCCCGGGGCCACCGCGCCCGGCCCGAAATCGAACTTGAAATCCGCCGCCGCCGCCGCAAACGCGGCCGCCGTCAGCAGCCACAAACAACCGCCCGAGATCGCTTTCATGGAGAGATTCCTTTGGACCACGGATTGCCCCGATGCGCCCGGATGATGGGGGTGGTCGGTCATGCAAATCGAAAGGTATTTTCGCCGCACTGTAAGAATCGGCCGGCCCGTTCGCCGGACCCGGCGCCCCTAAGCCGTATCCTCAAACTCCAATTGTCATTCTGAACGAAGTGAAGAATCCACGCTCGGTAGGAAGGTCGCTCGCGACCGATCAATCGCCCGCAAGCGGGCTTCCTACTCCTTCGCTACGCTCAGGATGACAGATGGCAGGAACTGGGGTTTGAAGACACGCCCGAGCCGGTCGGGGGGCAGGCGATCTCCGCAACATCGCGTGCAAGCACGCTCCTACAGGTGTATCCGTGTGCATCGGTGTGATCCGTGGTTCAGTCGGATCTGTTCAGCGCTCCAGGGTGGCGGCCATGAGGCCGATCACGACCTCGTTGGCGAGCGGGCGGACGGCGAGCGACTTCAGCTCCCGGTGCGGGTCCAGGGGCAGCCCGAGCACCGTGGCGGCGCCGCCGGGGATCCGGCGCCCCTGCCCTTCGAACGCCGGCAGTGCCGGCAGGCGCACCCGGCCGGTCTTCAAATCCACCCGCGGCGGGATCGGATCGGGCCGGCTGAACTGGTAGTCATCGATGAAGTAGTCCTGCTCGATCGGCCACCAGTTGGTCGGGTTGCGCAACCCCAGCCCGGTGGTCGTGCCGTCGGCATAGGTCACGATGACCAGGCCGTTGTCGAACTGGCTCTGCATCCAATTGGTCGAACCCGCCATCAACAGGTAGAGGTGCCGCGCGCGGCCAGCGAGGGGCACGGTGACTTCGTGCGGATAATTGTCCCACTGCGAGGTGAACACGATATTGGGCGCCTCGCCCGGTCCGGGCGTGGCGAACGGCACGCCGTCGGGCAGCACCAGGCGTCCGCCATGCGCGCCGGCCGCCGCGCGCAGTCCCGCATCATCAATTTCGGCCGCGGCATTGACCTCGCCGGCCCAGCCGCCGAGGCCCTGCTTGGGCATGGCCAGCGAGCAGCCGGGCGAGCGCGGCGCGCGGTACTCGTGTTTGAAGATGTTCGTCACGCGGTCGTTGAAGTAAGGCGCCAGGTCGATGGGCTCGAGCCGGGTCGAAGCCGGGAGCGGCTTGCCCCAGTCGGTGCGCGGATGCACCGGCGGCGTCACCGTCCACGATTTCGTCTCCTGGTATTCCCAGGCGCGGGACGCGCCCTGCCACCTCACCACGACCTCCGCCTTCGCCGTGATCCGGCCGCGCACCTCGATCCGCGCCCCCTGCGTCGGACTGCCGTCCCACCGCACCTCGGCGGCCTGACCGTCAAGCGTCGCCGTCGCCGTCTCGCCCCGCGCCGGCAGTTGCACCCGCAGCTCCAGCGGCCGGTCGAACCGCGACTCGATCACATAGGTGTCCGTCGCGCCCTCCCGGCGCCAGGCCATGCTCACGTCCGGATGCCGCAGGCTCGCGCGGTCCCACGACGGGGGAAAGCCCGGCGCGACGCGCAGTTCGCCCGCAAGCAGGTCCGGCTGCACGCCGAACAAACCCTCGACCACCGCCCGCGCCAGCACGCCGCCGCCGTCGGCAAAGTCCCGCTGCGATTCGCGGCGGTAGACATCGAGGTAGTCCATGGTGCCGACGTTGCCCGGGCAGATGCCCAGGAACATGCTCGCCAGCAGCGCGCCTTTCACCAGCCGGTAGGCCTCGGCGGGCCGGCCCGCCTGCCAGAAGCCCAGGGCGGTGTGCACGTTCTCCGCCAGAACGACATTGTTGACCGACCACGCGTACGGCATCCAGTTGGTAGTCGCGAGCACGTGATACGCGTCGTCCGCCGGCACGCCCGGCCCGCGCACCGGCAGGTGCGGGATCCGCTGGTCGACGTACCTCGTCATGCGGAACGCCTCGGCCGCCGTGGGCAGGCCGGAATCCATCGTGTGGTAGAAACTCCACAGGCCCGGGCTCGGATGCACCAGCTGCAGGCCGAGCCGGTCCTTGTATTCGGCGAACGTGCCGTCCCCGGTCAGCCACAGATACTGGCGCATGGCGCGGGCGATGAGCGCCGCCTCGTGCGCATAGGGCGCGGGATCTTCGCCCAACAGCGGCGCCAGCCGCGCGGCCATCCGGTTGTGGTAGTAATTGTAGGCCGAGGCACAGGCCACGCCGCCGCCGTTGTACTGCAGATCGTCGCTGGCCCAGATATCCGCGTACGCCTCGTACAACGGCAGCTGGTCCGGCCCGAACTCCCGCCGAAACAGCCGCCGCTCCCACGCCAGGTGCCGCACGATCACCGGCCAGAGCCGGCGCGCGAGCTCGATGTCGCCGGTCCACATCAGGTGCCGGAAGAGCACGTCGATGTAGACCAGGTTCATGTCGTAATGACTGTTCGAAAGGTCGCCGTTGCTGTGGAGCGCCGCCTCGCTGCGCGCGAGATTGGCGTTCTCGTCGGGCGGCGGGAGCTGCGCCGGAACCGGGCCGGTGTTCTGGCGCGCCGCCCAGGTGGTCAGGTAGCGCCGCGCGCGTTCGTGCCAGCCGAGCGCATCCAGCGCGTACGGCCCGCGCCAGCCCAGCAGCGCCGTCCGCCACGCGATCGCGCCGTGCATGATCAGGTCCTGCGGCCCGTCCCACGCGGCGTCGGCGGCGACGTTGAGCGCGCCCACCGCGGCGTTGAGGTACGGATCCGGCGTGTCGACCGCCACC
>CAZAFS010000223.1:0-5593 GCA_964484165.1 uncultured Opitutaceae bacterium
GACTCGGTGAAGTTCTGCCACAAGCTCGGCCTCAACTACGTCTCGTGCTCGCCGTTCCGCGTGCCGGTGGCGCGTCTCGCCGCGGCCCAGGCCGCGGTGGCGGAGCAAAAGGCCAAGGCGGCGAAGAAATGAGCGATAAGCTGTAAGCTTTCATGCGAGCCCCGCACCTCCCCGGCGCGGGGCTTTTTGTTTGCCGCCGCAGAGCCGCGGCGATGAGAAATCGGCCTGCCGGCAAGCGGCAGCCCTACATTTTTCTGCCGGGTGCGCCGGCGCATATGGGATTGCCAGCAAATCCGCCGCGGTTTTGCTGATTCTCCCACCCCCAACCCTGTCCCCCACAAACATCATGCGCATTCTTCGTCCTTCCTGGCGGCTGGCGGCCGGTCTGATCGGTATTTTGGGCGCGCTGGGCGGCGCGCTGCCGGCGGCGGAAGCCCCGGTGTCCGCTGCGGCCGGCTTGGGCCCGCTTGAGCGTCCCCTCTGGCTGCGTTATCCAGCGATCTCGCCGGACGGCCGTGAAATCGCCTTCAGCTTCGAGGGCAACCTGTTCGTCGTGCCGGCCGCCGGCGGCGTGGCGCGGGCGCTCACCGCCAACGGCCACCACAGCTTCATGCCGGTGTGGTCGCCCGACGGGAAGTATATCGCCTATGCCGCCGACACTTACGGCAACTTCGACGTTTTCGTCATCGCCTCGGCCGGCGGCCCGGCGCGCCGCCTGACCTTCAATTCGAATCCCGAATACCCGACGTCCTTCACGCCGGACGGCCGCGCCGTCGTGTTTTCCGCCCACCGCATGGATGCGCGGACCAACGTGCAGTTCCCCCAGCCCAAGTACATGCTTGAGCTCTACCAGGTCTCCATCGAGGAGGGCCGCCGCCCGGTGCAACTCCTCACCACGCCCGCACTCGCCGCCCGCTACAACGACGCCGGCGACCAGCTGCTCTACGAGGACCTCAAGGGCTACGAGAACCTCTGGCGCAAACACCACCAGTCGCCGGTCGCGCACGACATCTGGGTCTACGACGTGAAAAGCGGCCGGCACACGAAGCTCACCGACTTCCCCGGCGAGGACCGCGATCCGGTCTGGGGGCCCGACCAGCAGACGGTGTTTTATCTGAGCGAACGCAGCGGCTCGTTCAACGTCTGGAAGCTGCCGCTGGCCGCCCCCGGCCAGGCCACGCCGGTGACGAAATTCGACCGCAACCCGGTGCGTTTCCTCAGCATCAGCCGCGCGGGCGACCTGTGCTTCGGCTTTGACGGCGAGGTCTACACCCTCGCCGCCGGCGCGGCCGGGCCGGTCCGGGTGCCCATCCAGATCGCCGTCGACACCCAGGCCGCCGTGGTCGAATCCGTCAACTTCACCAAGGACGCCACCGAGATGGCCGTGAGCCCCAACGGCAAGGAGATCGCCTTCGTCGTGCGCGGCGAGGTCTTCGTGGCCTCGACGGAGTTCGGTAACACCCGGCGCATCACCGACACGCCCGAGCAGGAGCGTTCGGTCAGCTTCAGCTTGGACGGCCGCCGGCTCGTCTTCGCCGGCGAGCGCGGGCGTTCGTGGAATCTCTACGAGGCGCGGCTGACGGGCTCCAAGGAGGACCAGCCGTATTTCTTCAACGCCTCGTCCGTCGAGATCAAGACGCTGCTCCAGAACGGCCATGAGAACTTCCAGCCGAAGTATTCGCCCGACGGCAAGGAGGTCGCCTACCTCGAGGATCGCACGACCCTGAAGGTGCTCAACCTCGCTTCGGGCGAGACGCGCACGATCCTGCCCGGCGACCTGAATTATTCCTACGCCGACGGCGACCAGTGGTTCGACTGGTCGCCCGACGGCCGCTGGTTCCTCGCCACGTTCATCGACCGGAACCGCTGGTCCAATGAGGTCGGCCTGATCGACGCGGCCGGCAAGGGCCCGTTGCAGAACCTCACCAAGAGCGGCTACGAGGACAACCGGCCGCTCTGGGCGATCAAGGGCACGGCCCTGATCTGGATCAGCGACCGCATGGGCCTGCACGGCAACGGCTCGGGTGGCGATCCGCAGACCGATGTCTACGGCATGTTTTTCACCCAGGCTGCCTTCGACCGCTTCAACCTGACCAAGGCCGAATACGGGATTCTCAAGGAGCAGGAGGACCAGACCAAGGCGAAGAAGGAGAAGGACACCGCGAAGCCGAAACCGGACGAAAAGCCGTCCGCGCCGGCGATCAAGGAGGCCGTCGCCGAGAGCACCGACGAAATCAAACTGCCCGAGCCGATCCAGATCGACCTCACCAACATCGAGGACCGCAAGGCCCGGCTGACCCTGAACTCCTCGCTGCTCAAGGGCGCCGCGCTCACGCCCGACGGCGAGACCCTGCTCTATCTCAGCAAGACCGCCGACGGCTACGACCTGTGGCTGGGCAGCATCCGCGAGAAGGAGACGCGCCGGATTGCGAGCTTCGCCGCGGAAGATGAGCACGAAGACGACGCCCCGCCGGTCCGGCTGCTGCTCGACCGGGAGGGCAAGACCGCCTTCGTGCTCACCGGCGGCGTCATTCGCAAGCTCGAGGTGCCGGCGGAGGGCCAGGCCAAGCCGCAGACCGTCGCCTTCAGCGCGCAGATGAACCTCAACCGCACGGCGGAGCGCGCCTACATTTTCGAGCACGTCTGGCGCCAGACCCTCGAGAAATTCTATCTCCAGGACATGAACGGCGTCGACTGGGCCTACTACAAGCAGGAGTACGCCCGGTTCCTGCCCTACCTCACCGACAACTGGGATTTTTCCGAGATGCTCAGCGAAATGATCGGCGAACTCAACGCCTCCCACACCGGCTCGGGCTACCGGCCGCACGTCACGGGCGCGGACGCGACCGCCGCCCTCGGCGTCTTCTACAATCCCGACTACGCGGGCGTCGGAGTGAAGGTGGACGAGGTCATCGAGGGCGGACCCCTCACCGTCGCCAAGTCGAGGATCAAGCCGGGCATGGTCATCGAGAAGATCAACGGCGTCGCCCTCGCGCCGGGCGCCGAGTTCGACTCGGTCCTCAACCACACGGCCGGCAAGCCCACGCTGCTTTCCGTCCTCGACCCGGCGCCCAACCGGCGGTTCGAGGAGACCGTCAAGCCGATCAGCCTCGGGGCCGAAAACGAGCTGCTCTACAAGCGCTGGGTGAAGGCCAACCGCGAGGAGGTCGACCGGCTCTCCGGCGGCAAACTCGGCTACGTGCACGTGCGCTCCATGGACGACCCGAGCTACCGCGACACGTTTACCGAACTGCTCGGCCGCGAGAGCGGCAAGCAGGCGGTGATCGTCGACACGCGCTTCAACGGCGGCGGCAACCTGCATGACGAACTCGCCACCCTGCTCGACGGCAAGGCCTACCTTGAGTTTCTCCCGCGCGGCCAGTCGTTCGGCTGGGAGCCGTCGCAAAAGTGGACCAAGCCCTCGGTGGTGCTGATCAGCGAGAGCAACTACTCCGACGCGCACCTTTTCCCGTGGGTCTACCGCCACCTCGGCATCGGCAAGCTCATCGGCATGCCCGTGGCCGGCACCGGCACGGCCGTGTGGTGGGAGACCCAGCAGGACGACACCCTCTACTACGGCATTCCGATGGTCGGCTTCCGCGACCAGCAGGGCCAGTTCATGGAGAAGGCGCTGATCGAACCCGACCTCAAGGTGAGCAACGATCCGGCCAAGGTCGCCCGCGGCGAGGACGAGCAGCTCGAGAAAGCCGTGGCGGTCCTGCTCGGCCCCTAGGCGCGCCGCCCCGTCATGCACCTGCGCGCGCTCGATCTCGCCATCATCCTCGGCTATTTCGTCCTGGTCGTCCTCCTCGGCCTGTGGGTCTCCCGCCGCGGCGTGAAGGACCTCGACAGCTACTTCCTCGGGGGCAAGTCGCTGCCGTGGTATCTCCTCGGCGTGTCGGACGCCTCGGGGATGTTCGACATCTCCGGCACGATGTGGCTCGTGTATGCGCTCTTCCTGTACGGCCTGAAGAGCATCTGGCTGCCCTGGATGTGGCCGACGTTCAACCAGATCTTCCTGATGATGTTCATGAGCGCCTGGATGCGGCGCTCCAACGTGCTGACCGGCGCGCAGTGGATCCAGACGCGCTTCGGCCGGGACACCGGCGGCACCCTCGCCCACCTCAGTGTCGTGCTGTTTGCGCTGGTCAATGTAATCGGCCTGCTCGCCTATGCGTTCAAGGGCATCGGCAAATTCGCGGTCGTGCTGCTCCCGTGGCGCTTCACCGGTTACACCGACGGTCTCCTCGCCGACGAGAATATCTACGCGATGATCCTGCTCGGGCTCACGTCGCTTTACGCCATCAAGGGCGGCATGATCAGCGTCGTCATCACGGAGGTCACCCAGTTCACCATCCTCACCCTGACCGCCCTCACGATCGGCACGATCGCGCTGGTGCGGGTCACGCCCGCGATGATCGCGCACAACATTCCCGCCGGCTGGATGAACCCGTTCTTCGGCTGGCGGCTGGGCCTCGACTGGCATGGCATCCTGCATTCGGCCAACGCCGTGATCGCCGCCGACGGCAACGAGTTCTTCTCCATCATCATCGGGCTGTATTTCTTCAAGGGCGTCCTGGCCAGCCTCGCGGGCCCGGCGCCGAACTATGACATGCAGCGCATCCTGGCCACGCGCAATCCGCGCGAGGCCTGCCTGATGAACGGTTTCGTGACCGTGGTGCTCATGTTCCCGCGCTATATGATGATCGCCGGCATCACGGTGCTGGCGCTGGCTTTCACGATGCCGGAACTGCAGGGCATGGCGAAGCCGGACTTCGAGAAGGTGCTGCCGCTCGTGCTCAGCAATAAACTCGTGCCCGTCGGCGTGCTGGGCTTTTTGCTCGCCGGGCTCGCCGCGGCGTTCATGTCGAATTTCGCCGCCACCCTCAACGCCGCCCCGGCCTACGTGGTGAACGACCTCTACAAGCGGTTCATCAACCCCAACGCCGGCGGCAAAAAGGAGGTGCGGCTGAGCCGCATCGTCTCGCTGGTCTTTCTGGCCGTCGGCATCGTGCTCGGCCTGTACACGCAGCGGATCACGACGGTGATGAACTTTCTGGTGGGGGCGCTCTACAGCGGCTTCGTCGTTGCCAACGTCCTCAAGTGGTATTGGTGGCGCTTCAACGGCTACGGCTACTTCTGGGGCATGATCACCGGCGTGTGCGGGGCCATCCCGATGGTGGTGCCGGCGTTTTCAGAAAAGCTCATCGGCCACAACGCCAACCCGATTCTCATCTTCCCGGCCCTGTTCGTCGTTTCGCTCATCGGCTGCCTCGCCGGCACACTGTTGACCAAACCCGGGGATGACGCGGTGCTGAAGCAATTCTACAAGACGGTGAACCCCTGGGGCTGGTGGGGCCCGATCCGCGCCAAGGTCATGGCCGAGGATCCGGCGTTCGTGCCCAACCGCCACGCCGCGCGCGACCTCACCAACGTCGCCGTCGGCATCGTCTGGCAGCTCTGCCTGGTCACGCTCGCGATCTACATCGTGCTGCGGCAGTGGTCCTGGGTCGCCGGGATCGCGGCGGTCCTCGTCGCGACCTCGGCGTTCATGAAGTTCAACTGGTACGACAAGCTGGAGCCGGCCTGAGCG
>CAZAFS010000224.1:0-5592 GCA_964484165.1 uncultured Opitutaceae bacterium
GACCGCCACCGGCGGCCGCGGGGTCGGCGGCAGCGGGTGCGGCTGCAACTGAGCGGCGCGCCGTTCCCCCCCCCGCATGAGCCATCGCACCCGGTCCGGCCGTCCCCGTCGCCCGGCCTGATTGGGGGCATCACGCCGGGGGAGGTCCGTTCGGCGATAGACACCGGCGCGATTGCGAACTAGAATGGGCGGCCACAGGGCATGCGCATCCAGGTCATCGAAGATGAAGCGCAACTCGCACGGCACATCAGCCGCGCGTTGACCCGCCACGGCCATGTGGCCAGCGCCAGCTACGACGGCGCCGGCGGCCTGCAGGCCGCGCTGGCGGATCCGCCCGACCTGATTGTCCTCGATTTGAACCTGCCCAACCTCGACGGCCTCTCCGTGCTCGCCCGGCTCCGCCAGGCTGGCAGCCCGGCCCGGATTCTCATTCTCACCGCGCGCGGCGAAGTCGATGATCGCGTGACCGGGCTGAAGGCGGGGGCGGACGACTATCTGACCAAACCCTTTTCCCTGGACGAACTGGTGGCCCGGATCGAAGCCCTCGGCCGCCGCGCCGCCACGCCGACCGCCGCGGATCTGCTCAAGGTCGCTGACCTGCAGATGGACGTGCAGCACCGCCGCGTCACGCGCGCGGGCCGGCTCATCACCCTGTCGCCGCGCGAATTCGACGTGTTGCAGGTGCTGATGCAGGAACCCGGCCGCGTGTTCTCGCGCACGGAACTGTGCGAACGGGTCTGGCAGCGCGAACACGAATACGACACCCGCACGGTGGAGATTTTCATCACCCGCCTGCGCAAGAAGGTGGACTCGAATTTCACCGTGCCGCTCATCCACACCCTTCGGTTTGTCGGCTACACGGTGCGGGCGCCGGTCTGATCGCCCCGCCATCCGCCTTCATCCCGCCTCGCACCGCCTTTGTCATGCCCCACCGCCTGAACCCGATCACCTCGTGGCGCGGGAAGTGCTCCCGCGCCAATCCCCGCCTCCTGGCCCTGGCGCTCGTTGTCGCGGCCGCGCCCGGAGTCTCCTTGGCGCAGGCGGTCGTCGAGGGCGTCGTGACTCTGCCGAAAGCGCACGCCGCCCCGGTGATGAACCAGCGCTACGAGATTGTCACCGAGGGGGGCATCCTTTCGACGAATCCCCCGCTGGCGGTGGTTTATCTGGAGGGGACGTTTCCCCGGCCGGCGTCCCCGCCCGTCCAGCAGGTGGCCCAGCGGGATTTTGCGTTTTTGCCGGCGCTGCTGCCGGTGCCAGTCGGGACCCGGGTGGAGTTTCCCAATCTCGACGGCACCTACCACAACATCTTCTCCTACTCCCCGGCGAAACGCTTCGACCTTGGCCGCTACCGGCCGGACGAACGGCCGATCCCGTCGGTGGTGTTCGACACCGTGGGACTCGTGGTTTTGCGGTGCGACATCCACGAGCACATGCGCGGACTCATCCTCGTGCTCGACACGCCGTACTTCGTCGTGACCGACACCGCGGGCCGGTACCGGCTGGCCGGGCTGCCAGCAGGCCGCTACACGCTCAAGGTTTGGGTGGACAGCCGGACGACGCTGGCACGCCCGGTGGAGTTGCCGGACGGCTCGACGCTGCGCGCCGACTTCCCGTGAGCCCGCCGCCCGAGCCACCGTCCGGATTCGCGCGCTTCCGCACCAAACTGCTGGTGGCGATCATGCTGGTCGTGACGCTTGTCACCGCGTTGGGATTGTTTTTGGCGCAGCGCATCGTCGCCGCCGGCGCGCGGCGCGACCTCGAGCGGGAGTTTCAGGCCGAGCTGGCCGCGCTCCACGTCGTCGAGCAGGTGCGCTACACCGCGCTGGCCGAGCGCTGCCGCACGCTGGCCCGCAAGCCGCGGATCCACGCCACGCTGGAGGACAACGCGCTCGACCTGCTTTATCCGAGCGCGCGGGACGAGCTGGCCGACGTGATGGATGGCGGCGATGGTGCCACCCGGGACCCGGCGGCGTATGCCTTCCACGCGCGTTTTTACCGCTTCCTCGACTCGACGGGCGCGGTGATTTCGCCCCCCGACACGGAACCCGTGGGCCGGTTGACGCGCGACGAGGAAGCCCAGCTGGCGCTGAAGGCCGTGCCGGACCGACCGCAGATCGGCTACCTCCGGCGCGAGGAACGCGGCGCCGGCGGGGCGATCGACGAGGTCATCGCGATGCCGATCGTCTCCACGGAAACCGGGGAGGTCATCGCCGCGCTGGTGCTGGGGTTCAAGCCGTTCGAACTCGGCGGCCCGCGGACGGACGCCGGGATCAGGAGCGGCCTCTGGCTCGGAAACCGCCTGCACCTGCTGGCGCTCCCGGACTCCGACCGGGCCGCGCTGGGCGCCCAGGTGGCGCAGGCCATCGCCGCGCCCGGGAGCACCGAGGGCAGCTTTACCGTGCAGGTCGACGGCACGCCGTGCCTGCTGTTCGCCAAGCTGCTCAACTCCGCCTCGCTCTTTCCGCCGGCCTACGAGGTCTGCATCTATCCGTTCACCGCGGCGCTCGCCCGGCAGCGGAAGCTGAGCTGGCAGTTCATCGGCGCGGGCGCGCTGCTGCTGCTCGGCGCGTTTGGCGCCAGCCAATTCTTCTCCCACCGGCTGTCGGCGCCGGTGGAAAGGCTCGCCGTGGACTCGGAGGAAAACCGGAGCCAGCGAGAGCGGGCGGAGGCGGCGCTCGAACTGACCAGCCAGGAACTGCAACGCTCCGCCCGGTTCTCCGCCGACGCGTCTCACCAGCTCAAGACCCCGGTGACGGTTCTGCGGGCCGGACTTGAGGAACTGCTGGCGGGCGAAAAACTCACTCCCGACGCCCGCGATGAGATCTCCGGTCTTGTCCACCAGACGTTCCGGCTCACCAGTGTGATCGAGGACCTGCTTCTGCTCTCGCGGATGGACGCCGGCCGGCTCCAGCTCAACCTCCAAGCGGTGAACCTCACGTCCCTGCTGGAGGCGTGGCTGGACGATCTCGGGACGTTTCCGGACGGGCTCAAGCTCGAGGTCGGGACCGACATTCCGCCGGATTTGTATGTGGCCGGCGAGACGCGCTACACCGCCATCATCCTGCAAAACCTGCTGGAAAATGCGCGGAAATACAACCGGGCGGGCGGGCGCATCCGCGTGGCGGCCCGGTCCGAGGAGGAGTGGGCCATCCTGACGATCGGCAACACCGGCCGGCCCATTCCGCCCGCGGCGCAGGAACACATCTTCGAACGCTTTCATCGCGGAGCCGCCGGCGAAAACGTTCCCGGCCACGGACTCGGGTTGAACCTGGCCCGGGAACTCGCCCGCCTGCACGGGGGCGATCTCCGTCTGGCGCGTTCCGACGAAGCCTGGACGGAGTTTGAGGTGCGTTTCCGCCTGCTTCCGCCGGTCTCCGCGGCTGGGAACCCGCCCGCATGAATCCGAAGCGGATCATCGCCTGCTGCCTGGCCGCGCTGCCTGCGATCACGCGGGGCGCGGATGAATGGCTGGACCGGGTCGACGACGCGCTGACGACGGCGGCGGTGCACGACACCGTCCGGCTGCGCCTGAGCGGCGCCCTCGATCTCGAGGGATACGAATTCGATCAGCCGGCCCCCGGCCTCATTTTCGCGGACGGCACCCGCCTCTTCAATCCCCGCCTGACCCTTTATCTCGACACCCAATTCGGGGCGCACGTCTACGTGTATGCCGAGGCGCGCGCGCAGCGGGCGTTCGACCCGGCCGACGAAGGCGCGCAAATGCGGCTCGAGGAATACGCGTTGCGCTTCACGCCGTGGCCCGGCCGACGCTTCAACCTGCAGATCGGCAGATTCGCCACCGTGGTCGGCACCTGGGTGGGGCGGCACGACTCGTGGGACAATCCCTTCGTGACCGCGCCGCTGCCCTACGAGAATCTCACCGGCATCTGGGACACGACCGCCGCGGGTTCAGTCGCAACGCTCCTGACCTGGGCGCACCTCACACCGGCCTCCTTAAACAACGGCGGGTATTCCGACAAAGACCGGCAGATCCCGATCATCTGGGGACCCAGCTACGCCACCGGCGCCGCCATCGTCGGCGGGACCGGAAAGGTGGACTACGCGTTCGAGCTGAAAAACGCGTCGCTCTCATCCCGACCGGAAACATGGGATGCCGCCCAAACCCAATGGCAGCATCCGACGTTCAGCGCCCGCCTGGGGTACCGGCCCGATGAGATGTGGAACCTGGGCTTCTCCGCCAGCGTCGGATCGTACCTCCGCCCCATCGCCCGGCCCACCCTCGCCCGGGGTTATAGTCTCGATGACTACCGCCAACTGCTGCTGGGACAGGACCTGAGCTTCGCCTGGCATCACATCCAACTCTGGGCCGAACTCTACGAAGCGCGCTTCGCCATTCCGCGGGTGGGCAATGCCGACACGGTTGCCTATTATGTCGAGGCGAAGTACAAGTTCACCCCGCAATTCTTCGGCGCCGTCCGCTGGAACCAGCAGCTATTCGAATCGATGCGCGACCGGGCGGGCAACGCGACGCCGTGGGGCCGCGACATCTGGCGCCTCGACTTCGCCCCGGGTTACCGCCTCTCCGCGCACACCCAGGTCAAGCTGCAGTACAGCTTGCAGCACGAGGCGGCCGGCCCCGCCGAATTCCAGCATACGCTTGCCGTTCAGTACACGGTCCGGTTTTGACCGGCACCTCTGACGTCGGGAGGTGACGCCTGGGTCGCGGCTGAGGCCGGCCCCTTGGACGAGCACAGTGCCGGCCGCAGATTTCTGAACGGCGCCCGCCTCATCGCCCCGGGCCGCGGGCGGGGTAACAGGCCTGTTACGGTCAGTCACTTTCCGAATGCGCCAGCCGGGCCATTGGTTTCCGAGAACCACCGGAATCTCACCCATGAATACACGCCCTCTGCTGCCCATGACACTGTCCGCCTTTCTCCGCCGCCACTGTTCCTGGATCAATCTGCCAGGCGCGATTCTCATCACGCTGCTGCAACGCACGCCGGTGTTGAATGTCGCCGCCGCCGCGGACGAGGTCGTCGTTTCCTCTCCCATCGGTGTGTTTCTCAAGGCCGTGGTCGCCGCCGTCGCCTCGCTGGGGGCGGTAAATTCGCTGGCGGGCGCGACGCCGCTGGTGCCGTCATCCGGAACGGAGTCGGGCACCACCGTCACTTCCGGTTCGGCGGTGGATATCTTCTACACCGTAAATGGCACCCAGACGCCTCCGGCCTCGTGGTCCGTCTCGGGTTCGATTCCACCGGGGTTGAATTTTTCCGGACTCACCTCTGGTGGCGGCTCGGTTAATCTCGAAACCTTGGAACTGACGGGCACTCCCACCACGCCCGGTACCTACAATGTGTCCATCGGGGTGTATTCCGACCGCGGCAATGGGGGATTCAGTCTCGGCCCCTACGCATACACGATCAACGTCAACGGCTCGTCATCCACGAGTGCGCCGGCGTTCACGACCCAGCCCCAGAGCCAGACCGTGACCGCCGGCTCCTCGGTGACCTTCACCGCCGCGGCCAGCGGCTCGCCCACCCCGACCTACCAGTGGCAGAAAGGCGGCGCCAACATCGCCGGCGCCACCAGCAGTTCGTTCTCCATCGCCAGCGCGGCCGCCGGTGACGCCGG
>CAZAFS010000225.1:0-5585 GCA_964484165.1 uncultured Opitutaceae bacterium
ACACGAAGGTCGACGTGAAGGACGGCGTCGTGACCCTGACCGGCACGGCCGAAAGTCTGGCCCAGAAGGAACTGACGGGCGAGTACGCGAAGGAAATCGACTGGGTCAAATCGGTGAAGAATGACCTCGTCGTCAAGGCGTCGCCGGCGAAGCCGCAAACCATGGGCGAGACCGTCGATGACGCCTCGATCACCACGCAGGTCAAATACGCGCTGTTCACCCACAAGTCCACCAGTGCGCTCAAGACCAAGGTCACCACCACGGACGGCGTGGTCGTGATCACGGGCGAAGCCGCCAACGATGCGGAAAAGTCCCTCGTCGGCAAACTCGCGCAGCGCATCCGCGGCGTGAAGTCCGTGACCAACAACATGACCGTGAAGCCGTGAGCCCCCCGCGGGGTTTCTCATTGCGCGCCCACCGATCGGTCCTCCGATGAACGTCAAACGCGAGGAACCGACCCGTCCGAACAAAACCCGCGGGACCGGAGCCGATCAGGCTCCGGTTCCGCCGGGCGGACGGGCGGCGGTGGCACCGCCGAATTCGTCCGCCCAAGGCCGGATGTTCGCGAAGCAACCGACATCCGGCGCGGCCAACCACGCGCGCCATCACATCTCCCGGAGGTCGCAATCTTAGCGCCGGGCCCCTCCGCCGGAGCGGCGTCCCGGCGACGCCGGTCCTCCCGGGCGTCAGGCCGCGAAGCCGAACCGGTCTTTGATCTCGGCTGGATCGAGTGCGCGTGATTCCTGCAACAAGGCCGCGGCGATGCGCTGGGCCGCCACCTTCAGCATCTGGTCGAACTAATGGCGGGACATGGCGGCGCTGTCGTGTCGGATCGCGGTGATCCGGGCGCGCGCGGCGAGGAGAGGCATCAGGAAGTCCTCGGCCTCGATCGGATCATCGGTGAAATGGGTGAAGACGCGGCTTTGGTGGTGCGGAAACGCAACGTCATCGATGGCGAATCTATCGAGCATGGTTGATCCGAGGCTGAGGGGCTGGGGGCGGGGTTGTGCAGAGGTTTCGGGCGCGCCCGCCGCCGCCGCCGTCATGGCGCCGGGGACGGCGGCCCCCCGGGGCACGCACAAAAATCCCGCGCCTTCGCGAGCAGTTGAGCATCGGTGGGGTGGGGCGAGTCGATCTTCAGCGCGCCGGCGATCCGTGGGGCCAGCTCCGGGTGATGCCGCTTCAGCCACGCAAGGAATTGATCCATCTCGTTGCCCGTGCCGGTGCCGCTGCCGAAAACCAGAATCCGGCCGGCGTCCTTCAAGGCCTCGGCCACCGGCTCGAAAAAACTCTGGGGGGCCGGTTTCTCCTGGCCACGCGAAAAGCTGTTGAAGTGGTGGATGTGGCTGTCGGCGGCGTCCGTCTGGTGGGGCCGGATTTGCTCCGGCACGGTGCCGTGGATCTCGGATCGGAAAATGCGGGCTTCATGGTGGTTGATCACCACCAGCCACAGGGTCTCCGGCTCGTTCGCCGCGGGCGCGGTCTTCTCGGAGCGCTCGAGGAAGCTGCGGATTCCCATGAGCGCGTCCGTCCGGGCGACATCCTTGGTGCGCGCCGGCGCCAGTATCAGCGTCTGGCCGTGGCGGGTCACCTTGAGGTTGCCGTTGGGTTCCTCCTCGACCTGACCGAGCTGGCGAAACAGGGCGTACACGTCGTGCCAGCCCAGATTGTGCGAGACCGGATGTTGGAAGATCGTCTGATAGGTGCGCCGGTGCGCGCCCGTGAGGGTCGGGGGCGGGTTCATGAGCTCAAGCAGGCGGGCATGAATTGGGAGGCGTGGCGGGGCGCTCACCCTGTCGCGGACGCGGACTTTCGTTGCGCGAGCGACGACGGTTGTCCCCATGAGCCGGTGAAAACGAATTGACTGGTCGGCTTGCGCTGTCTCGGCGCCAGATCACGCTCCCGCAACCCATCCGGCAAGGCGTCGGCACTCGTGCGGTAGCCGATGGCCATCGCCGTCCACGCTTCGGCATGCTCCGGAATCTGGTAAAGCTCACGCGCCCGGTCCGGGAGGATGCCGATCATCTGATGGACCGAGAGGCCGCGCGCCGTCGCCTCCATCACCAGATTGGCGGAGGCCAGGCCGAGGTCGTGAACGGCCGCTCGATTGTCTTTGTTGGTCTGCGCGAACCGCAGACTGACGACACCCAGGGCCAGCACCGGCGCGGCCTTCGCCCAGGCCTGATTGGCGGGAACAAGACAGGACAGGAGTCGCTCGAATTCCTTGGGGGTCTGCCGGGTCGCAAGGAAATAGGTCCAGGGCTGTTCGTTATACGAGGAGGCGGCCCAGCGAGCCGCCTCGAACAATGAACTAAGGTCGGCCTCCGAAACCGGTCGATCGGCAAAGCCATAGGGGCTCCACCGTTCGGCGAGGACCTTTTGAATCGGATAGTCCGGCGAGGCGTTCTTGGCGGGCATGGAGGTATTGGCGGTGGTGGTCATGGGGGGTGATAAATGAGTTGATCCGGCCTTTCCGGCGCACCCGGAGGTGGAATTGACTCAGACCGAAGTTCGATCGGGAAAGGCGGTGGCGGGCATCATTTTGCGGTCCGGGCCTGGTCGAGGCCCTTGAGAAATCCCTCGAACAGACAGCGGTGTTTTTCCTCGTCCGCCAGGATGTGGACGGCGAGGTCAGCCGTGACCGGGTCCGTACCCTCGCACGCGGCGATGACTTCCTGGTAGGTGGCAATCGCATCGCGCTCCGCCGTGAGCGCGCCGGCGACGACGTGCCGGAGATCGGTCGGATCGGCCACGGGTTGCAGCGTTTTCTGATTGCGGGGCAGGGCCAGCGAACCGGGCGGGCAGGCGCCGAGTTGTTTGAGCCGTCCGGCCAGTCTCTGCGCGTGGCCGAGTTCGTCGGTGACGTCTTCCGCGAGGGCCTCGACGACCTCCTGGGCGCGCAGGCCGTCAAGCCAGACCGAGTTGGCGAGGTAGTTCTGGACGGTTTCCAGTTCTGACGCATAGGCCTTTTTCAGCAGCGGGATGACGGGGTTTGTCTTCATGACGGTTGCCGGGCTGGTGTCGGCCCGGAGAAATTGTCGCGGGGGCTTCTGCGCCGCGGGAGCGCGGAGCCGGAAAGGAAACGGCGCGCCTCACGCCGGTTTGGCGGTGGCCTGCGCCACGTCGTTGCGCGTGGTCTGCTGGATGTCTCCCTTGGTGAGGTTCACGAACACGGTGGAATCCTCGTAACTGATCCGGTCGATGTTTTTGGGCAGGAGAAGGATCTTCTTGCCTGCATACCAGTGCCCGGTTTCGACCTCCAGTTCGCGGATCGCCCAGCTCCGGCCGTCCACCATGAAGCTGCTCACGTCGCCAATCGCCCCGTCGGGGGCTTGAATGTGGTAGCCGGTCACCGCCTTGGTGCTGCGCAGATGCGGGTCGTCCCGCTGCTGGTGTCCGTGGTGGGGCTGGTTCTCCGGGGTCGACGGCGGGATCACGACCGGAAAGCCGGCCGTGCCCCACATTCCGCCGCCCTCCCAATAGGAGGGCCAGCCATAGTAGCGGTAGTACGCCAATTCATATTGTCGCGACACTGGCTGGTGCAACTCAATCGGGGGACTGTCTTCAATCTGCTTCCGGGTCAGGTGGACGCGCAGCACCTGGGCGTTTCCATCAGACCGGCCCAAGGCCTCGAGTCCGAACGCATGGGGCGTGAGCAGGACCTGGCGTCCCGACAACCAGGATCCGGTGTCTGCGACGAGGTAGCGGACCGCCCAGGTTTGGTCGTCAAAGTAAAAGTCCTGCACGTGGCCGATGTCTCCGTCCGACGCCCCGAGTTTCTTGCCGTAGAGCTGTTTGATGTTTTGGAGCATAAGATGAGGAAGGGAGCGGGATTTCCGGCCGGGCTCGTCGTGACGCCCCGATTCGCCGGCATTCCACGCCGCGAATATAGGCTCGATCACGGCCGGCGAACCATGGGGTGTTTCCCGCCCGGAGGGAGAATTCGGGACGGAATCCAACCCGCCCGCCTGCCCGATGATGCGCACCGCTCCGATCCGGCGGTGGTCCCGGTAGCACAACACCCCATTCTTTCCGGCCGGGGGGACGGCTAATCTTTAGTCACCAACCATGGTCGCCGAAGTTTTCCTGTCCGTCCCCGCTCCGTCCCCGCCGACCAAGCGCACCAGCCATGCCGCCCCCGCCAACCCGGAGGCGGCGCATGACGCCGAGCTGGTGAAGCGTTTCAACACCGGAGACGACACGGCGTTCGTCGAGATCGTCCGGCGTTACCGCGGGAAGATGTTCGCCATCGCGCTTTCGCTGCTGGGGAACCACGCGGACGCCGAGGAAATCGCCCAGGACACTCTCATCCGCGCATATCGCGGTCTGGCGCGATTCCGCGGCGATTCCTCGCTCGCCAGCTGGCTGCACCGCATCGCGTTCAACCTCTCGCGCAACCGCTATTGGTATTCTTACCGCCGCCATTGCCACGAGACCCGCTCGCTCGACTGCGCGTTGCGGGACGACAGCCGGACGACCTTCGCGGACCTCGTCGCCAGCGATGTCCCGGACCCGGCGTGCGAGGCGGCGCACCGCGAGTTTTCCGCGCACGTCACGGAGTGCATGGGAAAACTCAGCGCCCCCCAGCGCGAAATTCTCACGCTGCGCAATCTCCTGGACCATTCCTACAAGGACATCGCCGCGACCCTCGGCCTGACCGTGGGCACGGTGAAAAGCCGCATTGCCCGCGCCCGCCGGAAGCTTCGCGAGCTGCTCGCCCAGACGTATGTCGGGGTCGAGCCGGGACCCTCGCCGTCCACCGCGTGGTTTGAATCCAGCCGGCGCTCCGGCCACCTCGATGCCGCCGGCCGTTGAGCGCCCGGGTCGGACGCCCGGCGTGTTTGCGCCGCCCGGCCTTCGGCCCGCCGGAGGGGATTGATCGGTCAGCGGACCTTCATTTCGACGGCATGCTCCTGGCGGTCGTCCTGGAGGGGAAGGGTGCTTCCGGCGATCTCTTGGCCATCGAGGGAGAGCAGGTTCGCGTCGGCCGAACCAGCGGCGAGCCGGGCGATGGTGATGTGATAGACCGTCTGGCGGTAGCGGTAGTGGATTTTGAAGGCCGGCCAGGTTTTCGGCAAACGGGGGGCCAGACGCAAGCGGTCGCCCTCCAGGTTCGCGCCCAGCAGGGTTTCGATCAGCAGGCGGTACATCCAGCCGGCGGAACCCGTGTACCAGGTCCAGCCGCCCCGGCCCAGGTGCGGGGCGACCGCATAAACGTCCGCGGCGACGACGTACGGCTCCACCTTGTAGGTGGCGATTTGCCCCGGGGTCCCGCCGTGATGGATGGGATTGAGCAGCGCGAAGAGCTCCCACGCGCGTTCGCTGTCGCCCATGAGCGCGCAGGCCATGGCGGTCCAGATCGCGGCGTGGGTGTATTGGCCGCCGTTCTCGCGCACGCCCGGAATGTAACCCTTGATGTAACCGGGATTGAGCGGAGATTTATCGAAGGGCGGGGCGAACAGTTGAATCAGTCCGGCGTCGCGGCGGACCAGGCGCTGGTCCACGGATTGCATCGCCTGGCGCGAGCGCAGCGGATCGCCGGCGCCGCTGATCACCGACCAGCTTTGCGGCAGGGAATCGATCTG
>CAZAFS010000226.1:0-2805 GCA_964484165.1 uncultured Opitutaceae bacterium
TCCATCCGCCCGCGGTGGCCGCGGTAGATGTTCAGGTTCGTCGGTTCGGTGATGACGACGAGCTCGGGCTTCAGGCCGTCCTCGTTGAGGATGTATTGCCAGCACAGTCCGTCGCAATCCTCCTCCATGACCGTGCCGGTGAACCAGAGCGTGAACTGGTCGTTGAGGCCGAGTTCCTTGATGATCTTCGCCGCGTGGATCATCGTCGCGACGCCGCCTTTTTGATCAACCGAGCCGCGGCCCCAGATCTTCCCGTCCTCGACCTTCGGCTGGAACGGATCGAAGCTCCATTGCGACCGGTCGCCCGGATAGACGACGTCCACATGCCCGTCGAACGCCATCACCCGCGGGCCGGAGCCGATCCGGCCGAGGATGTTGCCCAGCCCGTCGACGCGGATCTCGTCGAAGCCGATCTGCTCCATCTCGCGGCGGATCACCGCGATCACCTCGCGCTCCTTCGACGAGAAGGACGGCGTGCGCACGAGGTCGGCGAGGAACCGCACCGTGTCCGGCTCCATTTCCTTCGCGCGCCGGCGGATCGCCTCGTAGCTGATCGCCGTGGGCGGCGCTTTCTTGTCCCGACTCTTCCTGGTCACAGTCTTTTCCATAAATTCCTCGCCCGCTCGCGGGCGCGGGCGTGCACCCGCTCCACGTCGATGTTCAGCGTGAGTTTCCGGTTCTCCATCAGCACCCGCCCGCCGACGACGGTCGTGTCCACGGCGGCCTGCGAGAGGCCGAACACGACATGGCCGGCCATGTTGGTGTCGTCCAGCGGCGTGGGCGGGTCGTAGTCGAAAACCGCCACGTCGCCCGCCGCGCCCTCGCGCAGTTCGCCGAAACGGAGGCCGAAGATGCGCCCGGCGATCGCGGGGTTGTTCGCCAGCAGCGCGTTCACGACCTCGCCAAATCCCACCGACGGATGCTTGTGTCGAAGATGCTGTCCCCACAACGCCACGCGCAGTTCCTCGAGCATGTTCGTGGTCATGGCATCCGTGCCGAGGCCAACGAGGATGCCGCGCCGGCTCATGGCGATGACGTCCGCGATGCCGACGGCGTTGTTCATGTTCGACTGGGGATTGTGCACCACCGCGGTCTTCGTCTCCGCCAGCAGCTCCATTTCGCGGCGATTGATGTGGATGCAGTGCGCCGCGATTGAGTGGTCGCCGAGAATCCCGAACCGGTGCAGCCGTTCGACCACCCGCAGGCCGGCGGTGCGCCGCGCCGAGTCCTGATCGCTCTGCGCCTCGGCGACGTGGATGTGAAACCCGGTGTGCAGGCCGCGGCCGAGGTCCGCCGCCCGCGCCAGCGTCGCGTCCGACAGCGTGAACGCGGCATGCAGGCCGAAGAGCGCCTGGACGCGATCATCGTCGCGTTCGCGGCAACGGCGGATGAAGGCCACGTTCTCCGCCAGACCCTCCCGGGCAATGCGGGCGCCGTCGCGATCCGAGACCTCGTAGCAGAGGCAGGCGCGCAGGCCCGTCTCCCGCACCGCCCGCTCGATGGCTTCCAGCGAGCCGGTGACGGCCTGCGGGCTGGCGTGATGATCGATGATGGTCGTGGTGCCGTGCCGGATCGAGTCGAGGAGGGCGATCAACGCGCTGTAGTAGCAGTCCTCCGTGGTGAGGGCCGAATCCAGCCGCCACCAGAGGTTCTTCAGCACCCCGGTGAAGTCCCGCGCCGGCTTGATCGTCGTCAGCCCGCGGGCAAACGTGCTGTAGCAGTGCGTATGCGCGTTGATCAGACCCGGCAGCACGACCTTGCCCGCGGCGTCGATGCGCCGGCCCGCGAAGCGGCCGAACCGGCCCGACGGCGCGACCCGCGCGATGAGCCCGTTTTCGATCAGGATCGAATGACGGTGCCGCACGCGCGGGGTTCCTCCGAAGGAGAGAACCGTTCCGTTTTCGATTAACAGCGGGCGTGACATGGAAGGTCGCGTTCAGGATTCCGCCAACGCCGCCAGCTCCGCCGGCGTGCGCGGGCGCATGGCGATGGCGCCGGCGAAACATTTCTGGGCGCACAACGAGCAACCGACGCAGCGCGCCGCGTCGAAGACCGGCACGTCCCGTCCGTCCAGCGTCACCGCCAGATAGGGGCAGCGCGTGCAATTGCCGCAATGCTGGCAGAGCGCGGCGACGACCTGCGGCAGCTTCTTCCGGGCGGGCAGCGCGTCGAAGGCCGTGATCGGCTCCGGCCGCGCCGAGCCGATCAACTCGCGCACCGAGCGGAAGCCGCGGTCCGCGAGCAGATGGCTCAACCCGGAGTGCAGCTCGTCCACGTAGCCGAGGCCGTATTTCATCACGGCGGTGCAGAACTGGACGGTTTCCGCGCCCAGCGCCAGGAAGTTGGCGGCGTCGCGGTAGGTCATGGCGCCGCCGTTGCCGGACACCGTGATGCCCAGGGCGGAGACCTTGGCGAGCGTCAGGTTGCTGATGGGGAGCACGCCTTCGCCCGACATCCCGATCACGACGCCCGCGTCCCAGCGGCGGCCTTCCGCCGGGCGAAACGCGAGCGAGGGGAAGCTGTTGGCGAGGGTGACGCCGGCCGGCTTGCCCGGGTGCCGCGAGAACACCTCCAGGATCGCCGTGATGATCGGCCGGATGGCGGTGACCGCGCCGGTGAGTTTGAAGAGTTTCGGGTTGCCGGCGTCGCTGGCTTCCAGGATCCAGCCGATGATCTTGGCCGTCAGTTCGGCGTTCTGCGAAACGACGTCGCCGTGCGTGCCGTCGCCGCCCTGCGGGCACGACAGGCTGAATTCGACGCCCATCGCGCCGGCGTTTTGCAGCTTGCGCGTATTCGCCTGCCAGA
>CAZAFS010000226.1:2905-5583 GCA_964484165.1 uncultured Opitutaceae bacterium
CCTGCCAGACGCGCTTGTCCTCCTCGTCGCGGCCGGTGACCGGGCCGCCCGTCGAAGCCAGCGTCAGGCGATCGGGAAATTCCCGCACGAGCCGCTCAATCTCCCGGCACACCCGGTCGAGGGCATGGCCGGAGACGTTGTCGCAATTGCCGTAGGTCGAGCGACCCAGCACAAACATGTATTCGCTCGGAATGTGAATCGGCACGTTGTCGAACGCCGTCTTCATGACGCCGCCGGACCAACCCCGCTCGTAGGCGGCCCGCATCTGCTCGTAACCATCCGTGTGCGGCGCGGCCGAAAGCAGGAACGGCGAGCGGATCGGGCGGCCGAAGAACGTCGCCTCGAGCGGCACGGGGCAAAAGGGCGTGCCGGCCAGAACCGCGCGGCTCTTGGCCCGGTTCTTGAAACGCGGCGGTTTCGCGCCCTGCAGATACGCGTCGGCTTCCAGCGCCGCGTTTTTGCCACTCGCCACGGACTCCACCACCGTCGACGAACCGAGCACCATGTCGCCGGCGTGGAAGATCCCCGGGCCTCTGGCGATCGCCAGCTTGGGCCGGTTGCCGACGGCCGAAATGATCACGTCGAATTCGCGGAAGACCGGCGCTTCCTTCCGGATGACGACGAAGTTCTCCGGCCGGGGCGCCTTGCCGGCCACGAGCGAGGTCTTCGATACCCGAAGACCTTTGACCCGCCCGCCCTGGTGGACGACGGCGAGCAGTTTGGCGCAGGTGGAGATCTCGACGCCGTGGGCGAGCAGCATGTCCCGCTCATACTGCGTCAGCGGCATGTCCTGCAGCCGGCGGCGATAGATCAATTCTACCGCGGCCGCGCCGCGTCGTTGCGCCGTCGTAGCGCAGTCCACGGCCACCGCGCCGCCCCCGAGGACGGCGACCTTCTTGCCACGAACGCTGAGGCGCTGCTGGTGGGACAGGTAGTGCTGCCAGGAAAGGATATGCTTCTCCCCCGGAATGTTCAGCCGGATCGGCTCACCCAGCCCCGCGCACACGATCAAGGCGTCGTGTTTCAGCCGCAACGCCGCTGGATCGGCGATGGCCCGGCCGGTTTTGAGCTTCACCGCGCCGAGGCTCCGGAGAAACGCCAGGTCGGCGCGCACGACCTGCTTGGGGAGACGAAAGTCCGGAATGAGATTCATCATGCCGCCGGCCCGCTTCTGCTGCTCGTAGATGGTGACCTGGTAGCCGCGTTGCGCGAGCACGCTCGCCGCGCCCACCCCCGCGGGACCCGCGCCGACGATGCCGACGGTCTTCCCGTTCGGCGCGGCGCGCCCGAATTTCGCCAGCCCGATTTCGTTGGCTTTTCTGATCACCGCGGCCTGCACGGCCGGGATCTCGATCGGGCGGTCGAACGTCCGGCGGGAGCACGCCTTCATGCAGAAGTAATCGGGACACACGACGCCGCACACCCAACCCAGCGGATTCGATCCCTGGATCAGGGCCGCCGACCGGCGGAAGTCGGACTTCGCGCCGACGCGCGCCGCCATGATGAAATCGGCGGGCGAACAATGCGCCGGACAGGCCTCCCTGCAGGGTTTTTCCTCGCAGTAAATGCACCGGTCCAGCTCCGCCCGCAGCTGGGCGTCGGTGAGGAATCCTTCGCGCTTTTTCATGGGGTCAAGGCGGCAAGGATGGGCTGGCGGGACAGGGGCCGCCTCCGTTGGTGCGTTCGCCCCGCGTGCTGCAGTACCGGCGTTCTGGCGGTGGAGTGGGGACGAGGCATAAGGGCGGGCGGATCAGGGCGCTGGCGTCCCGTTTACGAGTGCTCGCGGCGAGAGCCAACAGCGGCTTTAGTCTTGTGGGTCATAAGGATAGAAGATTGCAGACCTTTATGTCTGCGCATTTCTTGGCCAAAAATGCGCACCGGGGCGCCCGCCGGTCGCAGGTGTGGCGCCGCAGGCACGCCGCCCGTTAGAAATGGCTCGGAATCCGGTGGAGAAACCGGCCGCGCCCGACCGTGCCGACAAACCGGCCCTCGCGCACGGCGACCTCGCCCCGCACCGTGACGACGCGGGGTCGACCCTGGAAGTTCCAGCCTTCGAACGCGCTGTAGTCGACGTTCATCCGCTGCGTTTGCGCCGAAATCGTGCCGCGAGCCTGCGGATCGAAGACGACCAGATCGGCGTCGGCCCCGGGCTTGATTTCGCCCTTGCGGGGATAGAGGTCAAAAATCTCCGCCACGCGCGTGCTGGCCGCGTTCACCAGCGTGGGCAGGTCGATCCGGCCCGCGCCCACCCCGTAGGTATGGAGCAGCTTGATGCGTTCCTCGAGGGAGGGGATGCCGTTGGGGATCAGGGTGAAATCGTTCCGGCCCTTCGCCTTCTGCGTCGCGAAATCGAACGGCGCGTGGTCGGTGGCCACCGTGTCGATGAACCCCGTCCGCAGGGCCTCCCACAGCGCGGCCTGGTGACGGGGGGCGCGCAGCGGCGGTGACATGACGTATTTCGCCCCCTCGAAATCCGGCCGCTCCGCATAGGTCTTGTCCAGCAGGAGGTGCTGGATGAGCACTTCGAGATTGACGTGCACGCCTCGGCGCCGGGCGGCCAGGGCCGCGTCGAGCGCCTCCTGGCAGCTGACGTGGACGATGTAAGTGGCCGTGCCGATCAGCTCGGCGAAGGTCATCAGGTGGTGCACGCCCTCGGCCTCGACGGCGGGCGGGCGGCT
>CAZAFS010000227.1:0-5579 GCA_964484165.1 uncultured Opitutaceae bacterium
TCGCTCGCCCGCCTTCCCTCGCGCTGTCGCACCTCGGGATTCGATTCACTCAAGGTGCCGCACCCGCCGATGCCCACAGCCCGCCTCGTCCGGTCCGCCACCTCATGCGAGACCAGCACCTCTTTCCCCCGCCCTCACCCCATGAAGACCAAAATCAAATCCGCCCCGGTGGTCTCGTACCGCCACGTCGGCCATTGGCTGCCGACCGATCCTGCCGTCCTCAATACCTGGTTCCAGAAAGTCGCGGCCGACGCCGCCCGGAAAAACGCCCCGCTCCATCCCGTCATCGTCCGTTTCCAAAATATGATCGAGAGCGATCCCGGCCTCCGGATCGCCTTTACCGAAGCGTTCTACGCCGGTTCGAATCCGCCTCCGCAAGTCCCCAAGGACTCCGGCGATGTCGTGATCGACACCTATCAGGAGATGCTGCGGATCATCAACCACGTCCTGACCACGGCACCCGAGTTCAACGAGACCGGCATGGTCGGCTTCCCCATCAACGCCATTCTCGATTACTCGATGATCACGCTCGCCGGCCTCAGCGTTTACGCCAACGCCAAGGTCAACGCCATGTTCAAGGAGGTCCTCGCCACCTGGGCCGAGTTCCTCGACTCGCCGGCCTCGCGCTACGTGATCAACGATTCGCCCACCGGCTGGAAATCCAAGGCCGCCATCAAGGCGCTCAAGATGAACCAGTTCATCCACGATCCCGCCGACAAGTATTGGGGCTTCAAGTCGTGGAACGATTTCTTCATCCGTCAGTTCAAGCCCGGCCAGCGTCCGGTCGCCGAGCCCGACAACTCCAAGGTCATCGTCAGCGCCTGCGAAGCCGCACCCTATAATATCCAGTCCGACGTGAAGCGCTACGACACGTTCTGGATCAAATCCCAGCCGTACTCCCTGGAGATCCTGCTCGCCGGCAATCACGTCGATGCCTTCGTCGGCGGCACCGTCTATCAGGCGTACCTTTCGGCCGAAAACTACCACCGCTGGCACAGTCCCGTCGCCGGCACAGTCGTCGAAAAGATCATCGTCGGCGGCACCTACTACAGCGAGACCATCGCCGAAGGTTTCGACCCGGCCGGCCCCAACGATTCGCAGGGCTACATCGCCCATGTCGCCTCGCGCGCCCTGATCTTCATCGAGGCCGACGACCCGGCGATCGGACTCCTCTGCGTCGTGCCGATCGGCATGGCCGAAGTTTCCTCCTGCGTCGTCACGGTCACGCCCGGCCAGAAAATCAAGAAAGGCGAACAGATCGGCTACTTCCAGTTCGGCGGGTCGACCCACTGCGTGATCTTCCGCAAGGGCGCGATCAAGTCGTTCGTCAAGCAGGCCATCCCCGTGCCGCCCCAGAACACCAATTCGCCCAACGTCCCGATCAACTCGATCATCGCTTACGCGAACTAACACACCACCGCGGCCCCGCGCCGTGACACAAAAAGGCAGCCGCCTCGCAGCGGCTGCCTTTCGTTGAGCCTGGACCGAAAAGTCTCAGACCGTGATCGCCACGTTCGCCGTCCAGACGACGCCGACCGCGCTCGACGCCGGGGCGCTGAGCGGGGTCGCCACGCCGTTGGTCGTGAGCGAGACCTTGAAACCCGCCGGGCCACCCCAGTTGATGCCCACGAAACTCAGCGTGTAGCTGCCTGAAGAGAGCACGTGTTGCGGCACGATGGTCACATTCATCGGGTCAGTGTAGCCGGAGACGTAGTGGAAAATCTCGCTGCCCGCCATCCCCGTCGAGGGGATCGCGATGATATAGAGCTCGTTGTCGACGTAGGTAACATTGATCGCTGTGGTTGCCATGGGGATGTGTGCTGAACGTGAATCGGGTTTCCGCACGACATGCGCGGTGAACCCTTTCATCATCTTAATGCGAAATGCTGTCACAAATCCGGCCATCTATTTTAAAATAATTGCGTTTTGTTTCTTCTCCGTGGCCCGTCGGCTCACCCTCGCCCCGCTTTTCGGAAGTTCGCGGCGAATGTGACATTTCACTTCACAACCCCTCCCGCTCGCAATCTGCTGTCGTCACCGCCCCTCGGCGGGCTTTCCCGCTTCCTGTGTTTTTCCCCAGCCGTCTTCCCCTGCTCGCTGCGCTAGCCGCGCTCGTCGCGCTCGCGCTGTCCGCCCCCGCCGCTCGTGCTGCCGGCCGCCAGGAGGTCGTCACGGTCTATTTTTCGACCAGCACGGCCGGCGGCGTGGAGCGTTTCGACGCCCTTGAAAAAATAACCCCGCGCGACGCCGGCTCCGCCGATCTCGCCGCCGCCGTGCAGTGGGTGCTCGAGGACCTCAATCTCCCCGCCAACTGGCGCACGCAGGCCGGCGCCGCTCCGTTCCTCGCGCTGTCGAACTTCTCTCCCTGGCTCAACCAGACGCTCCAGCGCAGCTACAATCTGTCGCCCCTCGCCATCGTCTCGCCGGTCGGCCCCAACGCCACCACGCACCTCTACCAGCTCATGATCGGCGCGATGGTGCCCACCGTCGGCCTCACCGGCGTGAAACTGCAGATCACCACGTGGGCCCTGCCACCCGGCGCCAGCCCTCCGCCGTTCTACCAAGGCAGCCCCGACCGTGCCGCCGACCTCGCTACGCTCTTTCCCTCCGCCGCCCCGCGCCTCGCCGCCGAAAAAGCCGCCGGCCTCGACGGCAATCCGAAATCGCTCACCCAGTTCCTGCTCCATTCCGAGATCGATCTCGTCGCCAAACCCACCCGGCCGCCCACCGGCTCGTCCGGGCTCGCCCTCGCGCATCTGCAGCAGAACTGTGGCGCCACGCTCGTCGCCGCCTGCCAGTCCGTCATCGCCGACTCCACCGTGCCCGGCGGCGTCACCTCCCTGCGCACCTGCCTCGTCGCCGAGTGGAAACGCATCGTCGGCACCGACGACGCCCCCGCGACCGGTCCGCAGATCTACGGCCATCAGCAGTCCGTCTTCGCCGTCACGCTCCCCGACCTCGATCCCGTCCTGCAGGCCCGTGTCGTCGCGCCCAATATCGTGATGCCCGCGAACTTTGGCGGCAAACTGCCGTGGTCCGCCTTCGACGCGCAGTATGGAAAATTCCACTACGGCCGCGGGATCGAGCAGACCTGGGGCGATTTCGTCGCCGGCCTCAACACCCGGCTCTCCGCCGCCGACGCGCTTCCGCCCGCCGACTTCCCCCGCTTCCTCGACACCGCCGAGCGCCAGCAATTCCTCACGCGCCTCACCGCCGATTCGCACGTCAACACCGCCGGCATCCTCCCGCCGTCGACCGGTCCCGCGCCGGCCAGCTCGACACCCGCCTACGCCCAATCCGCCGGCGCGCCCGGCGAACTCGTCTACAGCGTCGACTACCGCCCCGGCCAGTTCGGGCTGACCTTGCAGGCCCAGGCCGATTCGAGCCGCCAGCTCACCGGCAGCGTGACGCTCGACTACTCCCTCGCCAATTCCCAGGACCTCGCCCTCACCGGCACGCTCGGCACGACCTCGCAATGCGCCTCGGTCACCTACACGCAGGCCCGCCGCCAGCTCGGCACCCTCTCCAGTCTGCTCATCACGCACAGCGCCTCCTACAACCGCGACCAGGATATCCGCCTCGGCACCGCCACCGGTCCGCTCGTAACCACCCGCAATCTCCAGATCGGCCCCGAAGCCCAGGTCAGCGGCTCGATCGCCCTCGCCTCCGCGCCCGCCGTCAACCGGCAGCTCCTGTACCAGACCAGCGCCTCCGTCTACTACCGCAACACCGGCGCCTCCGGTCCGCCGACGTTTCTTCAGCCACAACCGGCGAGTCTCCACGGCGCGTCCGGCAGCCTCACCCAATCGTTCAACTATCAGTGCGCCGCCGCCACGCCCGCCAGCTCGGGCAATGCCGCCAACACTCCGCCGCCTACCACTGGCAGCCTCTGGGCGCCGGTGGAGTTCGACGCGACCGCATCACTCGCGCTCGTGGAGTTCCTGCCGTCGTCGCGCACTGGATACACGCGCGCCACGCTGCAACTCTCCGCGCTCCAGTTCTTCGGCTCGGTCGCCACCGGCGAACGCCGCACCTACCTGCAGGCGAGCGCGCTCCTCGCCGCGCTGTCCTCCGCCGCGCCCCGTCTCGATTTTCTGCGGCTCGGCGGCCAGGATGTCTCCCCCGGTCTCGACGACGGCGAACTTGCCGGCCGCTCCAGCTGGAACGGCGCCCTCGAGGGCGGCTGGCGCCTCGCTTCCCTCATCCCTTCGCTCGGCGGGGCCAACAGCCCGGGCCTCCTCGCCAACGTCTACCTCAACACCTTCGCCCAATACGGCGGCGTCGCCCGCCAGACCGACGCCGGCAGCGAGTTCAACGCGCATCGCACCGCCTTCAGCGTCGGCGCGGGCGCCCGGCTCTTCGGCATTTCCGGTGGCTCTCCCGGCGGCTCTTCGCTCAATCTCGGCTACGCCTGGTCGCCGCAGTCGATCCGCCGTAGCGGCCGGTTCTACGCCAGCGTATCTCTCCCCTTCCCTCCCTGAACGATCAACCCCCAACCCGTATCGCCATGGCCAATACACTCCTGACCTTCAACGACTCCATCAGCAACCAGCCCGTCGCCCTCCTCGACGACGGCACCATCACCCTCGGCGGCGCCGCCGGCGGTACCTGGTCGTCCACCGCCACGCCGGGCACCGACCAGATCCAGTACGTCCGCCCCGACAAAAGCGCCGCCGTCGCCACGCCCGCCTACTCCGTCGAGCCCGCCACCAACCGCCTCATCGTCGCCGTCAACGGCGGCACGCCCGTGCCGTTCAACGGCCAGATCTCCTTCGAGGGCCACAGCGGCCTTTTCTACACGCTCTACAGCGATCCGTTTACTGCCCTCCAGACCGCCGCCGGCCCGCTCGGCTTCGCCGTCTACGGCAGCGTCACCATCGATCCCGCGAAAAACACGCTCACGATCCAGAACGTCGCCGCCGGCTCGGCCCCCGTCGTCATCCAGGGCACCAACCCCGCCTCCGCCAACAGCGCCGTCAGCGCCCAGTCCGGCGTCACCGATCCGACCACCAACCTCACGCCGGACATCCTGAGCTTCAACGCCGCCACCACCGCCACCTTCCCCACTCCCGGTGGCAGCCCGACGACCTGCCAGCTGCCCGCCCAGATCGACATCGCCGGCAACTGGGATCTCCAGCAGGGCCAGACCGTGTTCACCGCCGCGCTCGCCTACGGCAGCGGCAGCCCGTCGATCAACATCGCTTTGGTCGGACAGTTGAAGGCCGTCTCGTACGGCTTCCAGTTCCTCGACACCAATGGCTCCCCCACGGTGCTCTTCCAGATCGCGGGCCAGATCTCCGGCACCAACGAGGTTGGCCAGTGGCAGCTCTCGCTCGGCTACTCCAACAAGCAGTTCTCGGCCGACCTCGCTGTCTCCGCCGCGCCGCCCAACGGCGCCAACGGCTTCACCATCCAGGGCTCGCTCCAGCTCGCGGGTGGCGCGACCGGCGGCATGACGATCGCGCTCGCCCTCGATGTCGCCTACAAGTTCAATAACGGCAGCATCGACCTCCAGGTGCAGGGCGCCAACGGCGTCTACTCGCTCCAGGTCTCCGGCAGCCTCAACCTCAACGTCGGTG